>DAOWER010000189.1 GCA_030638405.1 Candidatus Eiseniibacteriota bacterium
CTGAGAAACGCTCAACGCAATGCGCCCGCGGAGAAATCCGCGGGCGTTCGTTCGTACGGCGATGTCCGGGTTCGCGCGGAGCGCACGGCGCGGCCGTGCCGGCCGCGGGGCGCGGTGGTCGCGTCAGTCCAGGTCACGGATCACCGCGGCGAGTTCTGTGCCGATGATCCGGTGCGCCTCCACACCCCAGACGTGCCCCTCCGGGGACTTGGGGTGAGGCTTCCCCTCGAACCAGTCGAGGACCTCGCAGTAGATGACCAGTCCCTCTGAATCAAGCTCGCCCACTTTCTCCTCGATGAATGGGAATCCGGACATCTGCCCGTCCACCGAAATGACGATGAACTTGATGCCGCGCTCGCTCAGGTCGCGCGCGAAGAATTCCAGCAGCTCGTTGTAGAGCCTCTCTTCAACGGGCACCGCGTCAGGATCGGTCTCGCCCGCGCGACGCATGGCCTCCGTGAGGGTCGGCCTGGCGAACCTCATGTACAGCGGATTCCGGATGAGGTTGTACAGCTGGCTCCTCTGTATCTTCGAGTCGGAGAGAAAGCGCTTCAGGAAGTTCAGACCGAACCTGGAATCGTGGAAGACGAACCTCCCGTTCTCGACGGTCGTCACCCTGTTCTTGTAGTTGTCCCTCGGGTCGTTGTCGCAGAACTGGACGACAATCACGCTCGGGTCATACAGCCTCCCGAACTCGTAGAAGCGCCTGATGTGCTGCGTCAGACCCCACCCGCCCACGGAGAAGTTGACGGTGTCGTAGCCGTCGCCGAGTTTCTCCGACAGGACGGCCGCGTAGACCTCGTTGTCGTTCACGCCGGTTCCGAAGGAATACGAGTCCCCGAGAACCAGCACGTTCACCCGCTCGTAGCTGTTGGAGAGGGGTATCAGCTCCCCTCGGCACTGGTTGGCGTTCGTCGTGTAGATGAACCGCCAGTGCCCCGGCCGCTCGTGGACCATCTCCCTGTCGGGGAAGAGCATCGTGCCGTACTTCGACGAGAACTGCCACCTGGGGTACATTGAGTGCTGCGGCCGTATCAGCCTGACCATCAGCTCGCCCACCGCGGCCACTACGACGATAACGATGAGCACCGCGATCAACGTGGCGAGGAACCGCTTACCGCGCGACAGGCGACCGCCTTCCATGTGTGTCCTTTCTCCAGTCCGGGCCTCCGGCCCCGGCGCAGGTACCGCCGACTACTCGTCTACGTCCGGCGTCAGAGCCGCTCCGTGCATCTCCAGTATCGCGTCGCCGACCGCCATGCCCGCCATCAGGTGCGAGAACGGAGTCCAGTGTCCGTCGCCGTGGACGACGCGAAGGGCGATCAGACCGTCGTACCGGCTCAGGATGGGTACCGTGTCCACGTAGACATCGGTGACCCGGTCGATGTCCCCTTCACCCCGCCACGGGAAAGCACGCTCGAGGTCCCGGCTGGCGATGTCCAGAAGCACGAAGTCCGCGCCGTTCTCCCTGCACACGTCGTACACACGCTCGACGAGCGCCCTGCCCAGGTCGATCTTGTACTCCTCGACCGAGGGACCGGCCTCGGCTTCTCCCCCGCCGGAAGCCTCCAGAGCCGCCATCTTCTTCTTGAGAAGCCGCTGCTTGAAGTAGACCGTTGCCACGTTGTTCAGGTAGTTGTGCAGATAGGAGCGCTCGCTGAGGAAGCGGTAGAGCCCGAACGAGTTGAGGAGGTTCCGAATCCGAATGGCCGGGACGTACTCCGTCCTGTTGAGCACGAGTTCCCCGTCCTTCAGGCGATAGAGGTCGGCCTTGAGATTGTCGTCGAGGTCGTTCCCGTAGTAGCCGAGCACGACGACGTCGGGGTCGTACTTGACGCCCTCCTGCTCGAGCAGGACCAGCGCCTCTGCCGTGCTGCTGCCCGACATGCCCGCGTTGATGACCTGAGCCGGAAGTCCCCGCCCGTCCAGGTAGCGCTCGAGGACCGCCGAGTACGTCTCGTCCTGAGCGGACTCGTATCCGACCGTGAACGAGTCGCCCAGCACGAACACTCGCAGCTCGCCCTCGGGTTTCCCGTGGTCGAACTCCCGTGTGTCGCGGAATCCCTGCCCGTTGATGAAGAACTCCCACCGCCCGTCCGCGCTCTTGTGCCAGTAGTGCGAGTTGGGCACGTTGCCCCGGATGTGGAATTCTCCGTAGTGCACGTCGGTCACGTAGCGGGGGAAGAGGGCGATCTTGTCCCTGTGTATGGCGAAGACCAGCGCCTCTCCGATCAGGTAGATGACGACGAGAGTGACCAGGAGAGTCAGAAGCGACTGGCCGAACCGCTTGAGCCTGCCCGTGAACGACTTCCCGCTTGTTCCCATTCGGCACTCCTTCAGGACATGAGGAGGAAGAGGCCGGCCGCGATGGGCCACGTTTCATAATGATACAGGGAACTGGCGAGCCCCTCAAGAAGCGTGTGCGGAGGACACGAGTCGCGCTCTTCTTCGCACAGCCGCCCTCCGCGGTGCTATGCTCCTGGAGAGGATCTCGCTCACGGAGCTGCCATGAGACTCGACATTCCCTACGGCAGAGGCTCGGTCACCGTAGAACTCGACGACGCGAACGTCGCGGGCGTCGTCCTGGCGACGCATGTGGAGCGCGGGGACGAGCGGGAGATCCTCGCGGCGGCGCTCTCCCGCCCCGTCGGCTCGGCGCCTCTGAACGCATTCCTCGCAGGATCCACCGACACGGTCGTCATCGTCAACGACGCCAAGAGACCCACCCCCACCGCGAAGGTGCTGGACCTCATCCGCCCGGAGCTGGAGGAAGTCGGCGAGCTCACGTTCGTCATCGCGACGGGGACTCACCGGCCACCCACTCCCGAGGAGACGGCCGCGATTCTCGGCGGCGCCGAGCGCATCCCGAGGGCGAGTGTCGTCGTGCACGACGCGACCAGCGCTGAGGACATGACGTATCTGGGACGGACCGCCAGAGGAACCGAGGTTCGCCTCAACAGACTGGTGGTGGACGCGGCCCGAATTGTCACCATCGGCTCGGTGGAGCCGCATTACTTCGCGGGTTTCACGGGCGGGAGGAAGACCTTCCTCCCCGGCGTGGCGGCATTCGAGACGGTTCGGCAGAACCACAGCCACTCGCTCGAACCCTCATCGTGCTTCATGGCGCTCGAAGCGGGTGGAATCCTCATCCTGGTCGCAGAGTGCCGCGAGGGTCCGGGGAACGACGCGTTCGTCGAGCAGTTGAGGTCCGCCGACTCACCCGAGGACGTCGCGCAGCTGGTCGGAGAACACTACAGCCTAGGGGACCACAAGGCCGTCAAGCTCGCCGAGCTTGTGATGGGAGCCGAGATATGGGCCGTGACGGAACTCCCCGATGAGACGCTCGAGAGCATCTTCTTCCGCCCGTTCGCGCGCGTCCAGGACGCGCTTGACGTGGCCCTCAAGAAGAAGGGACCCGATGCCCGGGTCCTCTTTCTGATGGACGCATGCACGACCGTGCCGCGTCTCCCCTGATCGCTTCACACTCACTACGTCGGGAACACACCGAACACCTTGCTCGTAATGAAGTAGACGAGCAGCGTCATGACCACGATCCCGATCAGGTGCAGCCTGAAGCCCGTCCGCATCATGTCGGACATTTTGAGTTTGCCGGAGCCGTACACGATGGCGTTCGGCGGGGTCGAGACCGGCAGCATGAACACGTTCGAGCACGCGACGGTCGCGGGGACCGCGAGCAGGTAGGGCGGCACCCCGAGGGCGGCCGCGACCGCTATCAGGATCGGGATCATCATGTTCGCCACGGCGGTGTTCGACGCGATCTCGCTCAGGAAGGACGCGATCACGGCAACGATGAGGATGAGCAGAAGCGGGTGGAGCGAGCCGGACAGCGGCAGCGAGCCCGCGATCCACTGGGCCGTTCCGGACGCGAACAGGCCCTTGCCCAGCGCCAGTCCCCCGCCGAACAGGTAGAGCGTTCCGAACGAGATGGACCTCGTGTCGGCCCAGACGAGCGGGAACTCCCACTTCCTGACGTTCGTGGGGACGACGAACAGGAGGAGGGCGCAGGATATCGCGATGAGCGAATCGTCGAACCGCGCCTGCAGCGTGGCCATGAACGGGAGCGGGATCGCGTCCCAGAACGGGCGAGTCAGCCAGAGGACCGCCACCATAACGAACGCGACGATCGTGTACTTCCCGCCCAGCGACATCGGGCCGAGCGCCTTCCTCTCCTCCTCGAGCACCTCCCCTCCGGTGATGGTCCTGACCTTCGGCTTGTGAGTCCACCAGAGGAACCACCAGGTGAGCGGCAGCATGACGACGGCGAACGGCAACCCGACCTTGAGCCATTCGAAGAACGTGATCTCACGCCCGAGGAGCGACTGGGAGAAGCCGGCGAGCAGGACGTTGGGCGGAGTCCCGACCAGCGTCGCCACGCCGCCGATGGTGGCCGCATAGGCTATCCCTAAGAGCAGCACCGCGCCGTAGCGCGACTCCGCCTGGAGCTGCGAGTTCGTGAGTACCGCCAGAGCTATCGGAAGCATCATGGCCGTCGTGGCCGTGTTCGAGAGGAAGGCGGACAGAAACGCGGTCAGCCCCATGAAGTACAGGACGAGCATCTTCGAGTCGCCGCCGACGCGCCCGAGGATCGCGAGCGCGAGCCTGCGGTCGATGCCCCACTTCATCATGGAGCGCGCGATGATGAACCCGCCGAGGAAGAGGAACACCAACCTGTTGGCGTACTGCGAGAGCGCTTCCTGAAGCGGAAGGATACCGAGGAGCGGCAGGAGAATGGCCGGGACGAGCGAGGTCGCGTAGATGGAGATCGCCTCGGTGCCCCACCACACGGCGCACAACGCCAGGACCGCGAGCGTCCGCTTGATCTGGACGTCGATGGCGAGCGGCGCGACCATGAGAATGACGAAGATGGCGATCCCGCCGACGAAGCCTATCTTGCTCTTGAGTGTCGTGAGCGCGCTCACGCTTCCGCGCCCTCCGTGGGAAGCTCACTCCGGTCGCCGTTGCCGCTCCTGTCCAGCGCGGCCCTTGCGACCCTTGCCACCTCGTCGTACACGTCCTTCAGCGGAATGCCTCGCTCGAGCGCGATCTTCCTCACGCTCTCATACTCCGGCGCCGCGTTCGCTATCCGTCCCTCGTGCATGCTCATCTTGACCACAACGGGGCCGAATCTGGTGTCGACCTCGACGGTCTCTCTCTCGAGCTTCTGCCGACGCAGCGCGCCTACGCGCACGCCGAGCGTGGTCGTCTCCTTGAACAGAGTGGCGACGACAGCGTCCTCCTCGGCCGGACGAGCGAGCACGCTCAGCAGCGTTCCGGGGCGATTCTTCTTCATGAAGACCGGCGTGGTGTAGACGTCGAGCACACCCTGTGACAGGAGAAGCTCACAGACGTACCCGATGACTTCCGGGCTCATGTCGTCGATGTTGGTCTCGATGAGCACTACCTCGTCGGCCTCGTATCCGCTGTCAGCCTGCCCGATGGTCACGCGCAGGAGGTTCGGGATGGGAAGGTCCCTGCTTCCGGCGCCGTAGCCCGTCGATTCGATCCGCATGGCCGGCATCGGGCCGAATCGCCCGGCCCGCGGTCCGGCAGCGCTCCCCGTGACTGGTTCGCCGCCTCCCGCCGCGAGCGTCCTGACGATGGCGACGCCGGTGGGGGTCGCAAGCTCGGACTCGATCCCGCGCGACACCACCGGGACTCCCTCGAGCAGCGCGAGGGTCGCCGGGGCGGGAACCGGGAGCGTTCCGTGAGCGCATTCGAGGAAGCCGGTGCCCACGTGGATCTTCGACGAGCGCACCTCGTCGACGCCCATCAGCTTCAGGCCGGCAACCGACGACACGACGTCGACTATCGCGTCGAGCCCGCCGACCTCGTGCAGGTGGATCGTATCGACGCTCGCGTTGTGGATCCTGGCCTCGACTCGGGCGAGCGCCAGCAGTATCTCTGCGCTGGCCCGCTTGACGTCCTCGTCCAGCGAGCTGTCCTCGACGATCCTGACGATCTCGGCGGCGCTTCTCGAGACGCCCTCTTCTTCGGTGACGACGTCGAACTTCGTGCCCGAGATGCCGTTCTTCTCCGTTTTCCGTGCCTCGACCCTGTAGCCGCCGACGTCGAGCTTCGCAAGCTCACGCTCGAGATCCGGAAGGGCCAGCCCCGCATCGAGCAGAGCGCCGACGATCATGTCGCCGGCCACGCCCGCAAAGCAATCGAAGTATGCGATTCTCATGGCGCCTCACACGTTCGGTTGATCACGCTTGCCATGTATCCCGCCCCGAAGCCGTTGTCGATGTTGACGACGGCGACGCCCGGGGCGCAGCTGTTGAGCATAGTGAGCAGAGCGGACAGGCCGTGAAAGCTGGCGCCGTAGCCGACGCTCGTCGGAACGGCAATGACGGGTCGGTCCACCAGCCCGCCGACGATACTGGCGAGTGCTCCCTCCATTCCGGCGACGACCACCAGGACGTTCGCTTCAGAGAGCTTCTCCCCGTGGGAAAGAAGCCTGTGGAGACCGGCGACCCCGACATCGTACAGCCGCTCGACCGCGTTTCCCATCGCCTCCGCGGTGACGGCCGCTTCCTCCGCGACCGGCTGATCGGAAGTGCCGGCGCTGACGACGAGTATCGCCTTCTCCGACCGCTTCTCTCTCCGCTCCCCGACGAGGATGATCCTGGCGGACTCGTGGTAGACGGAATCGCTTCGAACTGCCTTCACGGCATCGTACACGCCGGGGTCCGCGCGCGTTCCCATCATGAAGCCGTCCGCCGGAAGGCTCCGGACCACTCCGGTTATCTGCTCGATGGTCTTCCCCTGGCAGAAGACGACCTCAGGGAAGCCGGTTCGGAGGTCTCTGTGCGTGTCTATCTTGGCGAAGCCGAGGTCCTCGTAGGGAAGGCGCCTGAGGACATCGAGCGCCTCGTCGACGCCGGTCGCCCCGGCGCTCACCTTCTCCAGAAGGTCCCTGATGCTGTCCGTGTTCAATCCGATCCCCTGTCAGTGAGTGTCTCGTTCATGCTCCCGGTCCTGTACCCGATGAGGTCGATCGCCACGTATGCGAATCCGAGGGCCCTGAGCCCTCTCACGACTGTCTCGCGAGTCGCGGGGTCGAGAAGAACGCGTTCGTCCGCGCGCGACACCTCGATCCTGGCGACATCGCCGTGATCCCTGACCCTGGATTCCGCGATGCCGAGTTCGGCCAGAAGCCCCTCGGCCCGCTCGATCCTGCGGAGCCGTTCCTCAGTTATCGCTGTCCCGTACGGAAGTCTGGTTGCGAGACACGGCGAGGACGGCGCGTCCCAGGTCGCAAGGCCCATGTCCTTCGAGAGCGCGCGAACGTCCGCCTTGGTGAACCCGGCCTCCCTGAGCGGACTCCTGATGCCCAGCTCCGAGACGGCCCGCATGCCCGGGCGGTAGTCGGCCGCGTCGTCCACAACGGAACCCTCGGCCACGGCCTCGAGTCCGCGCGCGTCCGCGATCCCCCGGAGCTCCGAAAGCAGCCGCTTCTTACAGATGTAGCATCTCTCGGGCGGATTGGACACGAAGTTCGGCTCGTCGAGCTCGTCCGACTCGACAACCACGAACTCGGCGCCTATCACGCGTGCCAGGTCACGCGCCCGCGCCAGCTCGTCCGACGCTCGTATGGCCGACGTCGCGGTCGCCGCGACGGCCCGCGGCCCGAGCGTATCTGAGGCCACCTTCAGCAGGAACGTGCTGTCCACGCCGCCCGAGAAGGCGACGAGGACGCTTCCCATCTCTGTGAGGATGCCCGTGAGCGTTCCGAGCTTGTCGGATGCTGTCATAGCCCCAGGAATGTGATGGCCCCGCCGGAAGCGAACAGCGCGAAACCGGCGAGCGCGTGACCGTAACGTTCCATGCTCTTCACCCGAACCCTCGCCAGGCCGTAGTGAGAAGTCATGACCACGGTCAGCATCGTCCCGACGGTCACCAGACCAAACACTGCGGCGACCAGCACCACGTGGGAGATGCTCCCCTGCGCAGCCGGGAACATCAGTATGGGAATGAGCGGTTCGCACGGGCCGAAGATGAAGATCAGGAAGAGTATCCACGGCGTCACGCTCCGCGACTTGGCATCGTGAACGTGGCTGTGCTCACCCGTGTGCCCGTGGACGTGGCTGTGCACCACACCCGCTTCGTGCACGTGAGAGTGCTCGTGCGATCTGTTACGGATCGCCCTGTGCACGCCCCACACGAAGTACGCGAACCCGAACGCCATGAGTAGCCAGGCGGCGATGTCGCCGCGCACGGACTCGACGATCTCGAGCCTGAGCAGCGCGACTCCGACAACGATGCCGATGAGGCCGAGAACGACCGAGCTCAGAACGTGCCCGACACCGCAGAGAGCGGTGACCAGAGCCGTCTTGCGCGGAGTCCATCCGCGCGCTTTCGACAATACGATGAAAGGAAGGTAGTGGTCGGGACCGAGCGCCGTATGCACGAATCCGATCGTCGCGGCGGTTCCCAGCAGTACGAGGAGGCTCCTGTCCATGTCGGTCCTTCCCCCCTCAGGGGCATTCAGAGAAGCGATGTTCGTGACCACGGCGCAAACAGCGATTCTACCGGACGCGCTGGTGGGATGGTAGCAGTATCCCCACGCCGCCCGGTGCGGGGACAGCACCGCACGTAGCCACGTCCCGGCGCGGCGCGTGGCCAGCACCGGCGTTGACCTGGGGGTGGAACGGGGCGCCCCCGTACGCAGAGAGGGGCCGCGTCTGGCGGCCCCTCCTGATGATTGGAATTCGGCGGGCTGTCGCCCGGCGCGCTATCTGATCAGTGTGATCTTCCTCGTATCCACGCCTCCGCCCGCTTCCAGCCGCGCGAAATACACTCCCGATGACACCGCCTCGCCGCGGCCGTCCCTGCCGTTCCAGACGGCGGATCCGCGACCCCGCTGCCCGGAATCATCGACAACCGTGGCGACCAGTCTGCCCTCGAGGTCGTATATGGCAAGCCGGACGCGACCCGGCGCCGCGAGGAAGTAGTTGAACGTCGTCAGCGGATTGAGCGGATTGGGACGGTTCTGCAACAGCACGCACGCGCCCGGCACATCGATCTCTGGATCATCGACGCCGGTGGGATCGCTGCTGTCGAAGCAATACAGTCTGCCGCCACTCCCCATTATCCTCGCGTGAACGGCCTTACCGCCCACGATGCATCTTGCGCCGTCGCTGGACATGTCAAGATCGAACGGCGAGCCGGTGCAATCGTACGTCAGGAATGGTCTATTGCTGTCTTTACCGAAGACCCAGAAGTCATCGCCACCGTCTTCCAGTGGCCCCCAACTGATGGCCGCGATCGCGGAACCGTCCTCCGATATGTCGGCACTGACGATCATGTCATCCTCGGAAGAGAAGCTCCATATCGGCACATTGCTCCCGACATCGAACACCACCAGCTCTCCGCTGTTCTGACCACCCTCATATTGGTACGAGCCGGCCGCGATCGTGCCACCGTCTCCGGAGACGGCGAGCGCCGTCGCCCAGTCGTAATAGGTGCCCCACGGGAACAGATACTGCCACTTGACCTCGTAGGTGCCGGTGCCAGTGCGATATTCGTACACATCCACATAGCCGTGGAGGTCACCGATGACGAATATGCTCCCGTCGTCGGAAACGGCGGGCGTCGCCTGAGAACCGGTAGCTCTCTCGATCTGAAACAGCACGTCGCCGCCGCTCGAGTAGACCGTGACCCAGCTGTACTGCACGATCACCAGTCTTTCGCCGTTCCCCGACAGGGCGGAGCCCCATACACGTCCGTTCTCCGGCAGAGCATGACTCCAGTTCTCGACGAACGTCGTCAAGCTCATGGAAGTGATGTTCATGTGGTCGGAAATATCGCCGGACACGTAGTAGATCGTCCCGGCGTCGTCGGACAACAACAGGTTATACACGTCATCAGTTGGAACGCCTATGGGATACACCCAGTCGGGTACGCTGGAAGACGGACCGAATCCGTAGAGCGTATTCCCTGCCCCACCGGCCAGGCAGGTCCCATCAGAAGTGACGTCGTGAGGCAGATCATACACGTCCGCGAGGCCGTATTCCCAGACAGGGACATTGACGGCATCGTCAAAGAACGCCCATGCCTCGTCGTTCAGATGCCAACCGATGAATGAATGGTAGGTCGCATCGCTGATGCCGACCGATTCGCATATCGCTCCTCCGGCGCTGGCCTCCCAGATCAGCCCGGCCCTGGACCTGTCGTGCGTGAGCGGCAAGGGAGCGGTCGCTGACTCCGGTGAGGTTCTCTCTGTCACGGTGATCATCCTGCCGGTCTCTGCATCGGTCAACGTCATCTCGGACTGGACGGCAAGTGACGACACTGACGAGACCAAGACCAACAGAACCCCAATCGCGTTCGCGCTTCTCATTCTCCACCCCCCACGGGTTAGCGCACATGCGGGTCCAAACGCTGTGTTCTTCCATACCGGTTGTGATGGGAGCGCCTCTACCGTCAACCCAAACGGCAACTCGTTCCGTGGCCTACGCTTGCCGGGCGAAGCTACCGCAGCAGCACGACCTTCCTCGCTTCGTGCCACTCCCCCACCTGCGCGCGGCAGAAGTAGATGCCGGAGGCCGCGGGTTTGCCGTGGTTGTCGCGACCGTCCCAGACGACGCGGTTCGCACCCGCGGGTACGGAACCGTCGACGAGCATGGCCACGAGCCGTCCCGTGACGTCGTAGACCTCGACCACCGCGCGTTCAGGCGTGGGAAGAGAGAACAGAAGCGCAATCTCCGCGGTGAACGGGTTCGGCGAACCCGGGCCCAGGGCCATTGTGAGAATCGGACCGTCCGGGACAGACGTGCCCTCCTGCACGTGGGCCTCGAGAGTGACGACCAACGCATTCAACTCGGTGGCCCCGCTGACGGTCTGGTCGTCTCTGTTGGAGAACGTCAGCGACGCCGTGTAGGTGCTGTCCTCGGCCGCGCCGGCGCTGTCGAACGCGAGCACGTATTCGCCGGCGTCGAACCCGAGGGTGACGGGGCTGAATCCGCCGACGAACGAGAAACGACCGTCCCCCTGGACGATGGTCGCATCGTAGACCTCCAGAAGCGCCTGGAGCTCGAAGAACGTCTCGTTGTAGACGCTCAGCGTCTCTTCAGAGAACGCGCCCGCGTCGTGGGATCCGAAGTCCAGGGTCGATAGAAGCACGATCGACATCTGTGCAAGCGAAGGACTGGCGTGCTCGAGCACGCTGCCCGACAGGTTCACGTACCACGTGGGGTCGTCGAGGTCGTTCGAGGATATCTGGAGATTCCCGAACCGGTCCGCCGCGCCCGAGGTATCCATCGTGATGGTGTGGTTGTCGTTTGCCCCGGCTCCAAGCACGAAGGATCCGCCCGGCGCCCCGAAGTCGGAGGGCGTCGTCATCGAGTAGGTCAGGTCCTCGGCCGGCGCGGTCGCCGCGTTCCCGACCGTCAGGATCTCTTCGGCGGTGGTCCCTACGATGTAGTCGCCGAAACCGATCGCCGTCGCCGCCTCGATCTTCGCAGGAAGCTGCAGCTCCAGGAAGACCGGGAGGTGGTCGGCAGCTGTGTAGAGCGCGTCCGCAACCGCGGCGCTCACGATTTGGTTCGGCGGGTCGTTGATATCCAGGTTGAACCTGAACCCGTCGTTGCCGTACGGAACGTACGAGTAGTCGACGTAGGAGAGCCCGTCCCCGTCATCGAGCGCGTATGAGACCATGACGAAATCAAACCGGTCGTCCATGCCCCCGCCCGATCCGTAGCCCCCGTCCACGCGCGGGGACTGTGTGTGCGTCATTCTGA
>DAOWER010000167.1 GCA_030638405.1 Candidatus Eiseniibacteriota bacterium
AGGTGCGACCGGTAGTAGCCGGACAGGGGTCCGCTTCCCACGACGACGAGCCGCGCCTCGGGGACCTCCTTGAGAATGCGCGGCATCGCCCTGAACAGGAACTTCGCACCCTTGCGCGGCTCCATCCTCCCAACGAAGAGAATCTTGAAGGTCCCGTCGTCGCGAAGGGAAGCGGGCGCGGCGACCGAGAACCTCTCGATGTCCACGCCGTTAGGGATCACGGTGTACTCGCCGCCGAAGTGGTCCGCGACCGTCCGCTCCGCCGCCGCGGACACGGCGATCCTCGCATCCAGCCTGTCGATGTAGCGCGTGAGAAGCGGGCGGAACAGCTTGTAGCCCAGGGAGGTGCTGTCGTAGTTCGCGTGGAACGTGCCCACCATGGGCGCCTCCGCTTCGGCAAGGACGGCAAGGCACAGCGTCGGCATGAGCGGCTCGTGCAGGTGGAGAACGTCGAACCGCTCGGCCAGGAGCATTCTCCGCACCTTCGCTCTCATTCGCACGTCGACGGCCACCGGGCAGATGGAACCGTTCGCCGGAACCGGGACCGACCGGCCGATCCGAATCACGCGCTCCTCGTTCGGCGCCTGACCCGGACCGAAGTGCGTGGTGACGACGCGGACGTCGTGCCCCAGCCGGCCGAGTTCGACGCCGGTGTGGTAGACGTGCTCGGGCACGCCGCCGGGATACGGATGGTAGGTCGATGTGACGATGCCTATCCTCAAGAGCGTCCTCCTGCCCCGCCCCACATGGGCTGCATCATGCACCACTGCTCCGGGTAGCGGGTGATGTACTCCTCGATGACGCTGGCCAGTTGCTGTGTGTGTGCAGCCTCGTCGAACTCCACGCCGTCCTCGACTGCAAGCTCCAGAGGGGCCTCGATGTGGGTCACGAAGGTATCGTCGGGCTGGCGGATACAGAACGCGGGGACTATCGGGGCCCCGAGCTTCGCTGACCAGTACGCCGCGCCTCTGGGAAACAGGGTCTTCTCACCAAAGAAATCGACCTCGACACCGTCACCGTCGATCAGACGCTCGCCGACCACAAGGACCACCTCATTCCGCCTGAGTGCCCGGGCTATCCCCAATGGCCTCCCGAGCGGGATGACCTTGATACCGCGCCTCTCGCGCATGGAGGTGACAGTCCTTTCGGATGCTCTCTGCGAGACCGGCTCCACGATGGCGGAGAGTTCGGGCAGCTCGCCGGTCTCCACCAGGGCGGCGCCGCCCATGTCCCAGTTGCCGAGGTGCGCCGTCACAAGGAGCGCGCCCTTGCCGCCGTGAAGCGCTTCCTTCAGATGCTCGAGCCCCTCGGTGCGCACGATCTCTGCTACCCGGCCGCGGGTCCTCCCGTTCAGTCCGAAGAAGTCGGCCCAGTAGAGGGCATAGCTTCGGAACATCTGCCTGGCCAGCACCCTGACCTCCGGACTCTCCGGAGGCTTCCGTATCACACGGGACATGTTCTCACTGGCCCCCCGCCGCTTGTCGGGCATCACGACGAAGGCAATGCCGGAGAGCACCGAGGCCAGCCAGTAGCTCACCTTGCGCGGCAGACTTGCGGCCAGCGCCGAGCCCGCCCTGAGCAACGGGTAGGCGTTAAGCAGATTGAGCTTGGACGTGTCCGCGAGGAGAACCAGCGAAAGCGCGGAGTAGCCGATGGACGCCGCTCCGAGAACCGCCAGGAGGCTCCTCGGGCCTATGATGTCGACGACGATGCCCGAAGCGATGCCCGCCAGCCCGAACGCCGCCTTGCTGACCATCTCCCGGAACCCGAAGGCCTTGCCCACGGCCTCTCCGGGCATGTTCTCCTGGAGGATCGTGTCACAGGTGACCATCGTCGGCGCGATGAGGAGACCCAGGACGAATATCCACATGCCAAGAACCGGGATGGAGCCGATCGTCGAGAAGATCATGATGACGACGCCGGACGCGAAGAAGCTGACCGTGATTATCGCCCGCGGGGGAGTCTTGTGGAGGAACTTGCCTACGAAGAGCGAGCCCACCAGCATGCCGATGCCGCCCACGGAGAACAGCATGCCGACATCGGCCGCGCCCAGACCGAACTCATTCCTCACGAGCACCGGACACGCGATGAGCACGAACCCGGCGATCAACATGACGGCGGAGAAGGAAACGGTGGAGTAGACGACCACACGGTTACCGCGCATCTGCCTCACGCCGTCCTTGAGGTCGGCGACGAGGCGATGGTAGGCGGAACCGATGACCTCGACCTCCTCCTCGATCGGCGCGGCAATCTCCCTGCCCAGCTTCGCGGCGCCTCCAGCCAGCTCGGAGGCCGAATGGGCCTTCAACGTCTGCCTGGCCGTCTCGCCGAACGCGTGCCGGCGCGCAACGTGCGTAGCCTCGCGCGCCGCCTTCATCTCCGACACGCTTCTGAGAGTCAGGAAGCTCGCGATCACAGCGGACACGACGAATGTGCCGGAGTCAGCGAGGAATCCGGCCGTGAAACCGAACCGCTCCACCAGGAGCCCGCCGCCCCAGGGACCCAGCATGATGGTCGCCATCATGGCCACATTCAGAAGCGAGTTCGCGGCAAGAAGCCTGTCGCCCTCGACGATCTGAGGGATCGCGGCCGACTTGGCGGAAAGGTAGAAGCGGTTGACGGTGAACACAATGAAGACGATCACGTAGACGGGAACCATCGAGCGCGCGAAGAACGGTATGGCCGCGACGAGCACCGCTCGCACGATGTCCGATGCGATCATCATCTTCTTGCGTGAGAGTCGGTCCGCGTAGACACCGGAGATGGGGCCGAAGATGAGCACGGGAGCGCTGGCAAGCAGGAGGATCTTCGAGAACTCGAGACCCTTGATCGCGCCGGCGCTCAGGGAGAAGATGAGAGCCGTCAGGGCCATGAGATTCAGGTGGTCCCCGAGCTGCGAGGCAAACGTGCTCGCCCACAGCAACGAGAAGTTCCTGTTCCTGAAAAGACTCAGCAGACCCCTGGTGTGTCTGTCTCGCGTCTCGTCCACCTGCACCCCTCCAGCCCGCTCGGACGCCCTGCTGCGACGTCGCTAGGCCGATCCCCCGGCTGCACCGGTCCTGCCTCCGACGCTCGTCTCGGCCTCGGAATCGTACGGGTCACCCGCCCGCGTGCCCGCCACCATCGCTGTCTTCAGGGCGGCGACCAGGCGGTCGGCATCCTCCAACCCGAGCCCCTCCGACGACCGCCTCCTGAGCCGCTCGAGGAGAGACTGAAGCAGGGTGACCACAGTGATGTCCTCACCGGACGCCCTGTCCACGACGGAGATGGACTCCCCGCCGATGACCAGCCTCGAGATCTCCATGAGAGTGATCGCCCTGCGCTCACTTGCGTCGTAGAGCCGCCTGTTGGCGTGCTTGATGATGGTTCTCAAGATGCACTCCCCTCAGGTTTCCCGCATCAGACCGGGCTCGTCAGCTGGTGCATTGCACCACTACACTCTAGGGACGCTCATCAGCTCAGTCAAGCCGATTCGACACTATAGTGTGCAGTCACTCATAATAGACGCCAGCCTGCGTAGAATGCGTGCCGCACTACTCCCCGGGCCCGCCGCTTCTGAACCGAGGCCAGATGCTCCAGGCGAGGGTCATTGTCAGGACTCCGAATGCCACGAGCGCGACGACCCCTGCCCAACTCCCGGCCCAGTCGTGCCCGATGTTGACGAAGTTGTAGAACGCGGCCGTGACCCTGGTCGCGGCTCCGACCGGCTCTCCAGCCGCGGTGAGTTTCTCACTCTGCATCGACGAGTTGTAGAGCGCCGCCACGATGATGCCCGTCACGCCGCCGCCGGCGATGAGACCGGACCCGTACAGCACGCCCCTCTCCCGCAGGCGGTGCCGGACATCCGCGTCCTTGATGCGCTCCGTGAGCAGCCTGACGAACCCGCCGACCATTATGGGCGTCGAGAGCCTGATCGGGAGGTAGAGCCCGACCGAGAACGGGAGCGACGGTATGCCGAGAAGCTCGACGCATGCGGCGATGAAGACACCGATGAAGACCAGCGTCCACGGCAGCGACATCGTCAGAACGCCCTTCACAACCATCGACATCAGGACGGCCTGCGGGGCAGGCAGCTCTTCCGAACCGATCCCGTAGACCCTGTGGAGGAAGAAGACGACCCAGCCGATGACGAGCGCAGACGACAGGACCCCGATGACCTCACCGTACTGCTGCCGGCGCGGCGTCGCGCCGACGAGGAATCCGGTCTTGAGATCCTGCGACGTGTCGCTGGCGATGCAGATGGCGATGCAGACGACCGCCCCGACCGAGATGGCAGCGATCATGCCCGCCGTGCCGGTCCACCCGAGACCGAGAAAGATCAGGCTCGTCGCCAGGAGCGTGCCTATGGTCATTCCCGAGGCCGGGTTCGACGTGCTGCCCACCAGCCCCACGATGCTCGAGCTGACCGTGACGAAGAAGAAGCTGAAGACCACTATGAGTATCGCGCCGACCACGTTGACCGGGATCTGCGGCAGGAGCCAGGCCAGTACGCCCAGCCCCAGGGCGCCCGCCATCACGTACTTGACGGGCAGGTCCAGTGCCGTGCGCTTGACGGCTCCGCCGCTGCCGGCGCGGTCGCGCGCGACCTCCTTCATACCCGAACCGAACGACCGCACCATGGTCGGGATGGCTCGGATGAGCGTCACCAGCCCGCCGAACGCGACTGCGCCTGCCCCGATGTATCTAATGTAGTTGTTCCAGATGTCGGCCGGCCCCATGTCCCTGATGAGGACCGTCGCCGGGTAGAGAGGCTCGGAGAGTCCGCTCCCCATCATCTTGATGATGGGGATGAGAACGAGCCACCCGATGGCGCCGCCCGCGACCATGATGCCCGCGATCCTGGGGCCGATGACGTAGCCCACGCCGAGAAGGGCCGGCGTGATCTCACCGCCGATGCGCGCGCCCTGGATGCCGCGGATGTCCCACTCCGGTTTGTAGCTCCAGAGCTCCATGCCCTCCATGATGAACTTGTACAGAGCCCCGATGCCGACGCCTGCCATAACGCGCTTGACCATCGTCCCGCCACGATCGCCGGCGACGAGCACCTCGGCGCACGCCGTGCCTTCCGGGTATGGAAGCCGCCCGTGCTCGCGGACGATCAGGTGCTTCCGCAGCGGGATCATGAAGAAGACGCCGAGCAGTCCGCCGACCACCGACAGGATGAAGATCTTCGAGAGCTGCGGCATGAACCCGAGCACGATGAGCGCTGGGACCGTGAAGATGACACCGGCGGCGAGCGACTCGCCGGCCGAGCCCACCGTCTGGACCATGTTGTTCTCGAGCACGGTCGAACGCCAGAACTTGGAGATCGCGATCGCTATGACGGCGGCTGGGATGGACGCCCCGACTGTGATGCCGACCTTGAGCCCGATGTAGGCGTTCGCCGCTCCGAAGACAATGCCAACCAGTATGCCGACGATAACGGCGCGCAGCGTGAGTTCGCGCATCGTCTCGTGGTGTTCGACGTACGGGCTGTAGCTTTCGCCCGCGACGCCACCATACGCTTCCTTTCCGAGCCGCTTCTTCTCGCTCATTGGGACTCCCCCGGCATGCCTACGGGTGTTCGACGTCGAGCCTCTCCTTCGACTCGACCGCCATTACGTGTTCGGGATTCAGGCTGATCGCCTCGTCCAGCTCGGCCATCGCCTCTTCGTACCTCCCCTGCCTCTCATACACCAGCGCGAGACGCCAGTGGGCCGACGCCACCTCCGGCTCCTTGGGACGGTCCTCGGCTGCGATGTACGCCTTGAAACCCTCTTCGGCGGCGGCGAGATCGTCCCCCCAACCGTAGTGCGCGCGAGCCAGCTGGTAGACCGCCACCAGATCGTCGGGCGCGAGCTCGCGGACGCGCTCGAACACGGGGACGGCGTCGTGCGGCCGCTCGCGGTCCAGGTAGAACGTGCCGAGCAGGGACCACCCTTCGGCGTTCTGTGAGTCCACCGCGGCGGCGGCGAGGTATGACGACTCGGCGGTTTCGAAGTCGTCCTCCCGCTTGGCGATGACGGCGTGAGCGATGTGGCCATGGTACACGTCGAGAGACGCTATGGTCCCGGCCTTCTCCTTCGCCTTGTCCATTCCGCCACCCGCGACCGAGGGAGCGTACAAGCAGAAGTACAAAAGGGCCATATGCGCGTCGACGTTCTCGGGATCGTACTTTACGGCCAGTTCGCATTCCTGCTTGAACTTCCCCCCGTAGAACATCGCCCTCAGGCCACCTCTGTTCGCTTTCATCCCGTACCCGCTCGCAAGCATGAAGTGGTAGCGCGAGTTCTTCTTGTCCTTCTTGATGGCTTTGCGGGCGTACTTGATGGCCTTGTCGGGATCGTCCTCGATGAGCCCCACGATGGCGAGACCGCACAGAGCGCGATGCTCACCTGATTCCAGTGACAGGATCTCGGAGAACAACACCTCGGCCGAGGCGGCGTCTCCGTCTTCGAGCGCCCGGTTGGCTCGGGCCAGAAGCGAGTCCACGGACACCGGCTCGGTAACCTGTTCGTCAGCCGCCGACGCCTGCCCGACGAACGCGGCCATCGCCGCCAGGAGCACGGTCAGGGTCGTGAGCGCGTGGCGCGTTCGCTTCCACCTCCGAGCGGGGGCGGCCGTTCGTGTCCTTCGTACCGGATTCTTCATCAACGCTCCTCCGTTGACCTGACACGGGTCTGCTCCGGCACGACGTCCGGGCCCACCGGCGCCTCTTCGCCTTTGTCCCTCGATGCAAGCGCGACCGCGCCGAGAATCAGGACGCTGCCCACGAGCGCGCCCGGGGAAAGCCGCTCCCCGAGCAGCACGGCGGCCAGCGCGAGCGCGAACACAACCTCCGTCAGCAGCACGATGCTCGAAGTCGTCGCCGTGATGCGCTTCAGGCCCCACGTCCACAGGAAGAAGGGCGCGATCGTGCAGAAGACCGCCGTGTACGGCACGGTCCACAGCTCGACCGACGGTCTCGGGAAGCCGCCTCTCCCGAAGACAAGCGCGACAGGAAGCGCGATCACCGCGGTCACTATGACCATGGCCGCCGTCAGGGCCCGCACGTCCACCGTGTGGGCAGCGACGACCTTCTTGTTGAGCAGGATGAAGAATGTCCAAAGGAAGGCCGCCGTCAGGACCAAGAGGTCACCGCGAAGGGCGGCGCCTGCCGCCGCGGACGGACGGCCCCCGGTCGTCACCAGGAAGACTCCGGCCATTCCCACCAGCACAGCGAGCGTTTTCAGCGGGCCGAACCGCTCGCGGAAGACCACCCTAGACGCCACCGCCACGAAGAGCGTGCTCGCGTTGATGAGGAGCGCGGCGTTCGCGGCGGTCGTCATCGTCTGCCCCTTGAACTGGAAGACGAAGCCGGCGGCGTTGCTGACGCCCAGCCACACGACCAGCGGATTCCTCAGGAGGGCAAGCACCCGGCGCGTCCTGCCCGTCAGCACGCTGAACAGGATCGCCAACGCCGAGGCCGCGGCGAACCTGAGGAAGACGAACCAGAAGGGATCTATCGAACGCAGGCCTATCTTGGTGACCGCGAACGACGACCCCCACAACAGCCCGGCAGCGACGGTGGCCAGGACGGCGCCCTTCGACCCCTTCACGAAATCCTCCGCGCACGTCCCCGGGCGAGATGCGTAACGGCCCGGCGGCGCGCGGTCGCTCGATGACACGCGCTTCCATCGATGACGCGATTGTCTGTTCGATGAAGCGCCAATGCTACAGGAGCACGATGAGCGCCGCAACGACCATGATGGCCGCGCATGCCGGCAGGAGCATGCGGTAGATGCCGCCCCAGCTGGCGCCGAAGTACTCCCTGGTGAGCACGAGGCAGAGGTGAACGGGAGAGAGCAGGCAACCCACGAACCCGGCGGCGAAGCCCAGCATGACGAGTTCCATGTTGACATCCGGGCCGCCCATAAGCGGTATCAGCAGAGGGAAACTCACGGCGATGAAGGCCAGGGTGACACCGGTGATGAGCCCGATTATCAGCGGGACTGCGGCGATGACGACGATCTCAGGGAGGTTCATCCTCAGCAGGAACGGCGGGATGGCATCCACGATCGCGGCGGCGTCGAGAAGATGCTTGTATGCCCCGACACCAACGATGAGAGTCACTATCTGAAACTCCGTCCCGCGCCGGAACGCCCGCCAGATGTCCACGCGCGGCGGCCGCTCCAGGACCACGAGCACGGCAACCACGACAAGTATGACGAGTATCAGCTCGACATTGAGAACCAGCACGCCTGCGACCACCAAGCCGAAGGGCCACACGCCGACGAGGATGTCCTTCCACCCGCCGTTCGCGTCCTTCGTCCGCTGGTTCCTGCCCGCGTCCACTCGTCTCAGCACGATGAGCGCGCCCGCTGCGATGGCAGCGAGCGTGATGGGCCAGTTGTAGAGAAAGAAGTCGCTGACGGGCCTGTTGACCAGCGCGGCGCCCACGACCACGGCCGGGTAGAGCGGCCAGATGTACTCCCAGACGTGTCGGAACCAGTAACTGACGAAGAGCTTCTGCTCGGGTGTGGCGTTCCCGGTGCTGACGGCACTCTCGACCATCGGGGCCGTCAGCATGGTGCCACCGGGCATCGGAAGCAGCCCGCCGAAGGCTGGAATGAGCGCGATGACGATGCGGTTGTCGGAGATCAGCGCCCGGAGGCCCGACGCGAAGCGGTCCAGATAGCCGAGCTTCCCCGCCAGCGCGCCAAGGGCCATGATCGCAATGATCCGCGCGAGGAGCAGCAGTGTGTCGAACGCGATCGCCGCGCGCCCCAGCTCGGCGAGCGTCCAGAGCGGAGGGCGTCCGACTACCAGCGCGAGCGTCGCGGCTCCCGCAAGCATGGAGACGCCCAGGTCGACCCGGAAGCGGACCAGCACAACGATGAGACCTACCGAGAGAATCAGTGAGAGGATCTCGCGTTCCAAGCTAACTCCTAAGGCCCGCGCCGCTCGCGAGCTCGGTGCGCCGCTTCAGTCGCGATGGCCAAGCGGCTCACTCCAGCTCCGAGAGGTGCAGGTTCGTGCGGACCGCGTCGTCCCTCCACTTGTAGAAGCTCTCGGTGTAGGTGAGAAGCGAGACCCACTGCGCCAGTGTAGTCACTTCCTCGGACTCGATGTGCCGCTTGAGCTTCGAATCCTCCGGAAGACCGCCCAGCCAGTCCTGGAAGTACTTCTCCTTCCCGGCGAAGTACTCCTGGAGCTCTTCATCAGACGGCTCGCGGTAGACTTCCTTGTGGACGACGGCCTCGAGCGGGAGCGAAGGTGCGAGCGGCGGACGCTCCTCGGGATAGCCGATGATGAGCATGGCGACGGGGAGCACCTGCGGCGGCAGCTGAAAGAAGCCGAGGGTCGTGTAGGGCTGCCAGACGATCTCCTGAATGTACTGTGAACCCAGGCCCAGCGATTCGGCGGCGATGACCGCGTTCTGCGCTGCCGTGTAGACGCCCCTCAGGGCCACCCACAGAACGCCTATACCCTTGAAGTGCGGAGCGCCCCCACCGAGAGCGCACCAGCGGTTCATGCGGTGCGTGTCCACGCAGAACACGAGCGCGACCGGCGCCTTCTCGATGCAGGACCTTCTGCCCTCGCACAGAAGCTCGTTGAGCTGCGCGCGCCTGTCACGGTCGCGAACCTCGATGATCGAGAACGGCTGCGAGCCCCTGTACCCACCCTTGAGCGTTCCGCCCGGCCCGGATGCCCTGAGCGCCGCCTGCAGTACCTTGTCCAGCACCTCGGGCGGAACGTCGTCGTCCTTGAACTTGAGAACGCTGCGCCTGTCGAGTATGGCATCGAGACAGCTGTTGTCCAAATCTACTTCCCGCCTTCCAGATGGTGTTTCGCGAGTATGTCCCGGAGGAGCGCCCTTGCACGATGCAGGTGCGTCTTCAGGGTTCCCATGGGAATCCCCAGCGTGGCCGCGACTTCCTTGTAGCTTCTCTCCTCAAGATAGAAGAGCGTGACGACAACGCGGTACTGCTCCGG
>DAOWER010000194.1 GCA_030638405.1 Candidatus Eiseniibacteriota bacterium
CCCAATCGGTCGGCGCGCATCGTGTCCAGCGTGACGAGTATGACGTTCGGAGAGGACAACCTGTTGACTCCCTGCTGTTCCCTCGAGGTAACGAAGGCCCGCGAAACAGAGACTCGGGCGAACGGGGGCTCGCGGACAGAAGCGCGCACGAGCAGCGGCTGGCTAACGCTACATGTAGCCCAGGTCCGCCAGGCGCCCCTTCATCTGCTCTTCTTCTTCACCGGACAGTTCGTCGTCGAATTCGCCGGACAGAAGCGATTTCAATATGAACGTGACGCATTCGTCGACGGAACTCATGTCCAGCTTCGGGAGGAGGTCCTCGATCTCAACAAAGATCTCCTCGGGTATCTCGACCTTGCGAGCGGCCATCCTATGCTCCCCCTCTCGAACGGCGCACCTTGCGCAGCACGGTCGCCAGGACCAGTCTGTCCTCTTCCTTGACGCCCATCGCGACGGTCAGAGAAGCCACCACAGCCAGACTGGCAAACATGACCACGACGGACCAGATGACCCCCGGCGGAACCGCAAGATACGTGCGCGTCAGAACCGCCAGCGCGATCGTGATGGCCACGGTCGCGGCGACCTTCAGCGTCGATCTGTCGTACGGCGTGATCTTCAGGAGAAATCTCACCTGGACGAGCCGCGCCAGCTTGACAAGGGCCTGCGCCGCACCCGCCGCCAGTCCCGCGCCCGCGACGCCCATCTTCGGCACAAGGACGACGTTCAGGCCCACGGAGATCACGGCGAGCGCGACGGCATTGTAGACGTTCCACTTCTGGTGGCCGGTCATGGCCAGGGCCACGCCGACGGGGCCCGTGCTGACCGCTATCATCAGCCCGGTGGCCGCGAACACAAGCGCGGCGTAGCCGCGCACGAACTCCGCCCCGAAGACACCGAGCGTCGTCTCCCCCGCGACCACGATCCAGAGGTAGATCGGCAGCGACAGGATGACGGTCCAGCGAGTCACCGAACGGAACAGCGGCCGCAGAAGATCGAATCTGTCGCGATGATAGAGATCGGAGATCACCGGCGAGAAAATCATGTTGAACGACAGCAGAACGAACGTGACGAGCGTTGCCATGAGCGCACTGACGTTGTAGACACCGACGTCGGCAGACACGAGGAAGATGCCGAGCACTATGCGTCCGCTGTGCTGCATGGAGAACGCCACGAACGTGTCGGCCAACATGGCTGTGGAGTAGACCACGATGTTCTTCTTGGGAATCGGCGCCGGAACGACCGTTCTGTCGAAGAGGAACGGACCACTGCGCCTCAGGAGGAAGGCCAGCAGGCCGGCCGACAGGACTGTGGCGCCGATGGTGGCCCCCACGATCCCGTTAAGCCTGAGACTCATGTAGTAGTAGAGGGCGACGAACAGCCCCAATCTGAAGACCCGGTGGGACACGTCAAAGCCGATGATGAGGCTCCGGATGTCCTTGAGACTGCGAAGGGCCCCGGAGAAGATGCGCATGAGGCTGTACGGGATCACCGCGAGCGCCATCCAGACGAGAACGGATTCCAGCCTGTACTCGTGGAAGACCCGGTGGGCGAGCGGGGTGCGAAGCAGGACTACAACGACGGCGCCGGCAGCGGCAGCAACCACACTCAAACGCACGCCCAGCAGGAACACGGCCCGGGCCTCACGGGGGCGGCCGGACGCGTGGTACTTCGATATGAACCGGACGAAACTCTGCTCGAAGCCGAGAGTCGTCAGGATCGTGATACCGCTCACCACGGTCCATCCGAGGACGAACACACCGAGCATGTCCGCGCCGAGGAGCCGAGCGAAGATCGCCTGGGCGATGAACCCGAACAGAAGACCGAAGACCTTGCCGGTGAAGGCGAAGCCGGCCTCCCTGGTCACCTTCGAGAGGTACTGCTTCTGTTCGTCCCGGATGTGCCCTGACAGGTTCTCTTCGGTCACAGTCGTTCCCCGTGAGACAGCTCTGGCCCGCTAGCTAGGGCGTCGCGCGCGCGCCTCGCACGCGCCGGACGAGAGGCTTCAGCCGTGAGTCCATCAGATGGGCGGCACGGCCGCTCATCGTGGCAGGATACAGTCGGACGTTGACGTGCTCAAGCCATCCGTTCGCCCAATGGTCCTTCCAGCGCGCCCGCTCGCCAAGAAAGTCGAAACGTGCAAGCCCCGCGCCAAATGCGTGGCGGACGGCCTCGTGAAACAACCTTACACCGGGGGACAACTTCGAGAATTCCTCCTCGTAGGACGTCTTCATCGCGTAGTACGTCCCATTGTGGACGGCCCCATAGAGAAACGCGATCAAGCGCCCGTCCAGCTCGAGCCAGAACGGCATCAGGGAGTCCCTCGCGGCGAGCGCCGCGGACAGCTCAGAATAGAAGGCCCCGACGCCGCGCGCGCCGATCGAGGTCCCCGCACGCTCCTTCCAGCTCCTCTCCTCCACGGCGATGAACCGGTCGGTCAGAGCCGCCGTGTCCATTCCTCTCTCGAAGCGCACCACGCGAACCTCGCCGGCGCGCTCGAGCTTCCGCATCTTGCGCTCCCACTCGTGGGAGACCTTGCGAGGCCGGCCCTCGAAATAGTCTTCCCACGAACCCTCGATATCGATGAAGGGAGACACGCGCCCCGGTCTCGCGTGGAGCAGATACCCGCCGCCTCGCGCCTCCGACTCGAGCGCGGTCAGGGTCGGCGAACCGACGGGCACACCCTGAAGCTGAAGCACCGCGCCCTGCCCGCGCAAGTGCGTGAGAAGAGCGCGCGTGAACTCGCCGACGTCGTCCAGACCCGCGACTAACCGCCCGCGGGGCGAGAGGAAGTTCACGGGAAGGACAAGCTCGCGCGCCGGAGTCGCGAACAGTGGGGCCAGACCCGCGGGGCCGTGGTCAGTGTGCCCGACCGCGGCGGCGACCTTGAGTTCGCTCCCGAAGTGAGCGGACCAGGCCTCGACCCAGAAACGCGTTCCGAAGAGGCCGCCGCGCTCGACGGCCCCGGTCAGTCTGTCCCAGGCCTCGACGAGCTCCGGGTCCTTGAGGTCGGTGTGTACGCGAATCTCCATCGTGCGCCCTCGCGTCAATCTGGAAGCGCCGGCCGGGCGCTCCGGCCGGGTGCTCCGGCCGGATGCGCGCTGCAGGCGTGTTATAGAAGCTCCTCGGGGAAGACGACGCCACGGTTCAGAACGCAGGACGGGTCGAACGCTCTCTTGACATCCGCCATTTGCCTCATCCCGTCGTCGCCGTACTGCAGCCGGAGCAAGTCGTGCTTGATCCTCCCGATCCCGTGCTCGGCTGACACTGTTCCACCCAGCTCTACCGCCCGGCGCGCGAAGCGCATGGCCAGTTCCTTCCCATCGCGCAGTTCCTCGGGTGACGAGGGCATGATGTTGAGATGAAGGTGATTGTCACCGATGTGGCCGAAGATAACATGCTCGAGGGGGGTCCCGTCCAGCTCGCCCCTGTAGAACCCGAACATCTCCTCCAGTGCCCCTGGGGGCACCGCGGCGTCCGTTCCTATCTTGTGGATCACAGGGTAGCGCGCGTTAGCGCGCGCTATGACGCCGTTGACCTGCTCCGCTATGCTGTGCCTGAGCGCCCTGAGCCGCGCGAGTTCGGACTCTTCCAGTCCGCCCCACGTATTCTCCATCGACGAACCGTGCTCGGAGAGGACCGATTCCCAGCCCTCGTAGATCTCGAACAGGGTGTCCTCGGTGAACTCAGTCTCGAAGAGCACTCCCGCCACCGCGCTGTCGGGTAGCTCCGGTATCTCCGAGGAAGGGCCCTCCTCCGCCTTGCGACGTCGGAGGAACTCGAAACTCCTCGAGTCGAAGAACTCCAGTGCGAGCGGGCTCACGGCGTCGGTCGAACCCCCGGCCGGAGTTTCACCACGCGCGTGCTTCACGAATTCGACGGCGTCCTCGTCGGAGCCGAAGAACGCGAGCGCGCTTAAGATCCCCTCCGGAGACGGTGCGAGAAACAGCTCTACCTCGGTGATGACGCCGAGCGTCCCTTCCGACCCGATGAGAAGATCGATCAGGTCCATGTTCTCCGCCGCGTAGTAGCCGGCCGCGTTCTTCGTGTCGGGCATGGCGTACCCCGGGACGCGCACCTCCACCTGGCTTCCGTCTGAGCCTTCCAGCAGGAAGAGCCTCCCGTCGGCGAGACACCGGCCTCGCTCGACGGCCAGGACTCCGCCGGTGGTCAGAACCACTCTGAGCCCGTGCACGTGCCGACGGGTCGCGCCGTAGCGGTAGCTTCTGGCGCCGGACGCGTTCGTGGCCACCGTGGCGCCGAGATGCGCGGTGTCCTCGGTCGGGTCGGGAGGGTAGAAGAATGTCCTGTCGTCAGCGAGGAAGGCCTCGAGGTCGGCGCGCGCGGCGGGATCCTGCTCCCCGCCGTCGACACCCAGGTCCTTCGTCAGGAGCCGCTCTCGCAGTTCCGCCACCGACAGCCCCGGCTCGACGCGAACCGTGAAGCGCCCGTCGGGAAGTCGGCGGATTCCCAGCACTCCCTTCATGCCGGCGAGGGAAAGCAGAACGCCGCCGGCAGGCACGGCGCCTCCGACAATGCCGGTTCGTCCGGCCGACACGGTGACGTTCACACCCGCATCGGCGGCCGAGACAAGCGCGTCCGAAACCTGCGCCTCGTCTCGCACGATGATCAGCCGGTCCGCCTCGGCGGGCCCGTAGCGTGATTCATCCGACAGGTAATCACCGTACGACTCTTCTATCCGCTCACGTGAATCCACGACGAGCGGCGGGGAGTCGCTACCGGGTATCGGCCTCACCACCTCTATGACGTTGCCCAAGCGCTAGACCTCGAGCACGAGGTCTCTCGGGAAGTCTGTCAGATTCTCGACCGTCCCGTCCTCGTGCACGTAGTAGACGTCCTCGATCCGCATGCCGTAGCCCTTGTCCGGGTAGTAGAGCCCCGGCTCAACCGTGAAGATGGACCCGGGCACCAGAACGTCCTCGTTGCCCGTGAAGTTGGACAGGGTCGGCTTCTCGTGCACGTCCAGCCCGATGCCGTGCCCCAGGCTGTGCACGTACCCGTTCGTCACCTGCGGGTTGGTGCGCGGGGTCTCTATCCCTCTCGCCTCGAAGAAGTCGCACGTCCTGGTCTGGTAGACCGACGCCTTCTCCCCCATCTCGAGCGTCGGCGCCACCGTGTCGTAGCACTCCTCGAGCGTCTTGTAGGAGTCGAGGATCTCCTGCGAGGCTTCGCCCAGGACGAACGTGCGCGTCATGTCGAAGAAGTAACCGCCGCCCTCCTCCTGAGGGAAGATGTCGAAGACTATCGTCTTGCCGAGCTCAATGGGGTCGGCGTCGTTGCCTCTGCTGTGCGGAATCCCGGCGTCCCGGCCGATGGCGAAGATCGTGTCGACCTCCTCGATGATCTTGCGCCGCGCGAGCGCCAGCTTGATCTCGGCCTTGCAGTCGCCGATGGTAAGTGGATCGCCGTCGTCCTTGACGAGCGTTCCCCCGTCGACCTTGTGGGACTTCATGAAGTCGGCGATATGACGCACGACCTCGCACGTCTTCTTGCCGACGACCCTGATCCTCTCGAGTTCCTCCGAGCTCTTGGTCATGCGGGCCGTGATGAAGATGTTGTCGTTGAACTCGCCCGTGACGGTCAGCTCCGGCATGGCCGCGTCGAGCGCCTTGAGGAATTCCCAGTTGCGCCCCGCGTCACCCTGTCCGTAGAAAGCCACACGACCCTTGACCCCGAACTCCTCGAATATCGTCTGGTAGTACTTGACACTCGCGGCCAGTCGGTCACCGCCCGCCTCCTTGATCATCTCCATGATATTGTACCTGGAGGTGTCGATCGTCTCGAGTCCGCTTGCGGCCGCCTCCTCACGCTCCATGGCGCCGCAGAAGAGAACCGGTTCCTCCCCGCGCTTCTTGATGACGATGGCGTGAGAGATGGCAGCGCCGTTGACCATGTAGTACATGGTCGCGTTGCCCTTGACCGCGCCCGTGACCACCGCGGCGTCGATCCCGCGCTCCTGCATCAGCCCGTCGATGTCTCGCTTCACTGGTCTAAGCCTCCTGTGATGTGATTTCGCTGCGCCGCCCTCGCCCGGGCGATCGCGGCAGGCCTACAGAGCCCTCAGAACGTAGTAGAGATTCCCCATCTCACCGTTGATGTGAGCGTCAAGAGACACGCGCTCGTGTTTCGAGCCCTCCTCGTAGATCGCGACGAGTTCGAGCGTGCCACACCTCTCTATCTGCTCCTTGAACTCCTCGAATATCCAGAGCCGGAGCTCGTGCCGGTCTATGAGCACCTGCTTCTTGCCGTGGTCGTCGATCTCCATCGTGCAGAGGTGATGGCTGCGGCGCGTCTCGAAGGTCTCACTCTCGATGCGCCACTCGGTCTTCACCTTGACACCATCGTGCTCCATCTCCCAGATGCTTCCTTCTTCGTGCAGCGGGCCGTCCCAGCCGCAGGAGATGTGCACGATGTAGATCCCCCCGGATCGCAGCGCCTCGCCGGTCAGCTTGAAGTGGGACACGATGTCAGCGTCGTCCAGAAGGTAGCCCAGGCTGTTGATCGAATTCAAGGCCGCATCGAACTCGCGCGGGAACACCGCGGTCTCCATTGCGGCCCGGACGAGCGTTACGTCCCCGGACGTCCCGGCCTTTTCCACCTTCTCCCGCGCGTAGTCCAGCATGGCCGGGCTCGAGTCGTAGCCGGTCACCCTGTAACCGTGCCGGGGAAGAACCACAAGGAAGCGCCCGGCGCCGCACGCCGGCTCCAGCATACGCTCGACCGGAAACGGCACGTGCTCGCGGAAGAGCTGCCCAAAGAAATCGATCTCAGGCTCGATGTCCCACGAGAACGCCACGTCGTAGTAGAGCGGCAGGTTGTAGAGTTCTTCGCTCACGGCCGCCTCCCTCGTTCGTCGGTCGAGTCCGACGGCTCGGGGAAGACCTCCCCGATGATCTCGTCCACGATGGCGCCGACGCGCGCCGCCAGCGCGGGCGTCAGCTCCTCCCCGAACGTCAGCACATCCACGACCTCGATCGCATAGATGACAACCTCGTCCGGCACGTCCATGTTCTGCTGTCGACCCAGCTCCATGACCGTCGCGAGATTCGCGCCGTGCGGTGAATTGGAGTGGATCGTCCGCCCGAGGTCGGCAAGGTCGAGCCGCATGACGGTGCCCGGCTCCCTGCCGGTCAGGATGGAGTCGATGACCACGAGCCTGTCGTAACCCAGGGACTCTTCCAGAAGCGAGAACCCGGCCTCCTCGTTGACCCCCACGTCCACGTCACCGCGGCCGGCGAGCCGCTCCCCGAGCTTGCCGGCAACGACGAGCCCGACGGAGTCGTCCGTCAGTATCGAGCTTCCCACTCCCAGTATCAACGTTTTCACTGCCTGAACCCGTCCGCCGCACCGCCCGCCGGCGTCCCCAAATCAGAGAGCACCCCGGAGCCGCGTCTCGTGCAGCGCCGGGGTGCGATAGTCACGGAAGATGAACCGCGTGTGTCCTATCCATCGACGAACTGCGAAAGCCTCTCGACGATGTTGCCCTCCGGATCCTTGATCTCGACCACGAGCGGCATCTGGCCCGGCATGGAGTGCGTCGCACAGCCGAAGCACGGGTCGTAGGCCCGGAACGCCATCTCGACCATGTTCAGCAGGCCGTCGTTGACGACACCGTCCTTGATGAGCCCTTTCGCAGCGCGCTCGACCGACATGCAGATGGCCGCCGCGTTGCAGACGGTCGCGACGATAAGATTAGCCTGCGTGATGACGCCGCGCTCGTCCGTCTTGTAGTGGTGGAAGAGCGTTCCGCGAGGCGCCTCGACAACACCGATGCCTTCGGTCGGCGTCTCGGTGGGAAGCGTGCGGATGTTGTCGCTCATGATGTCGTCGTCCTCGAGAAGCTCCACCATGCGCTCACCCGCATACAGAATCTCGACGAGGCGCGCCCAGTGGTACGCCAGCGTGTTGTGCGCCGGCTTGCCGCCCAGCGTCTCGTACATCTTGTCGTGCGCGGCCTGAGCCTGTGGTGTGGCCATGCCCTCCGACGCGTTCAGGCGCGCCAGCGGGGCGACCCTGAATACGCCGCTGTCCGGACCGTCGACGAACCCCTTCCAACCGACCTTCTTGAGGAACGGGAACTTGACGTAGGACCAAGGCTCGACATGCTCCGAGATGTGGTCGAGGTAGTCCTTCGCCTCGAACTTCGCGAACTCCTCGCCCGTCGGGGTCACGACACGAAGCTGGCCGTCGTAGAGGTTGACCTTGTTGTTTTCATCGACCAGGCCCATGTAGTAGGTCTCGTGCTTGTACACGTCACCGACGATGAGGTCGACGTAGGTCTTATTCTTGAGCACCACATCTTCAAAAAGCTGCAGGCTGAACTTCGCGAACTCGACGGCGTCCGCCGCGGTCTTCCTGAACTCCTCGCGGTTCTCCTCGGTCAGCCCGCGCGAGACGCCACCCGGCAGACCGCAGACGGGATGGATCACGCGCCCGCCGAGTTCCGTGATGATGTTGCGCGCGCGCTTCCGGATATCGATGACCTGTCCGCCTATCTCGAGCCCAACCTTCGCGATGACGCCTAAGATGTTGCGCTCGGCCGCCGGTGCGTCCGGCCCTACGACGAAGTCGGGACCGCCCAGGAAGTAGAAGTGGAGCGCGTGGTCCTCGAAGATGAACGCGGTGTTGATGAGCTCACGTATGAGCTTCGCCGGGCGCGGTGGGTCGACGTGAAAGAGGTCGTCCAGCGTCTTCGTGGACGCCATGTGATGCGTCGTCGGGCACACGCCGCAGATCTTCGGGGTGATCCTCGGCATCTCCTCCGCCATCCGCCCCTCACTGAACTTCTCGAAGCCCCGAAGCTCCGGCACCTGGAAGTAGGCGTTCGACACGTTCCCCGAATCATCGAGGAAGATTTCGATCTTCCCGTGCCCCTCCAAACGCGTGATCGGATCTATCGTAATACGCTTGCTCATCTCTCCTCCGTGATGCTTGTCGGCTCGCAACTCGTGCGCCGCGCTGGTCGGCGCCGGCTAGCTCGTGAGCTTCTTCCCTCTCAGCAGCGACGAGGGCAGACTGTACATGTAGGCAAGTCCCGTGGTGTCCGGGATTGAATCGACTATCTTCTCCATCTCCTCGGGGTCGTCGACGTCGATGATGGAGGCGAGCGCCGACAGGAACTTGGCCCCCATGTCCTTGACCTCGTCGGTCGGGCCGAAGCACCCGCGGCACGGCATGTTCGCGTTGATGCAGCGCTGACCGCACCCGGCGCGGGTCGCCGGGCCCATGCAGATGACGCCCTCGGCCAGGAAGCACTTTTCCGGGTCCATGAATGTCTGGTGCGGGCGCTTGAGCTCCTTTATCTCGAGCTTCTCGGGCTTGCTGTCGTTCCGGTCGCACTCATCGCAGAGCGACTTGTTCGGGGCGAGCACGGAACCCTTCGGGGGCAGCTCACCTGCGAGGATGGCGTTCACCGCGTCCATGATGAGGTCCGGCGGTACGGTGCACCCCGGGAGGTAGTAGTCGACGTCGATGACCTGGTCGAGCGCGTGGACGCGGTCCCAGAGGACCGGCAGCTCCAGCTCGCCCTCCGGCATCTTTGTCTCGGACTGCGGGTGCGTCTTCTCTGGGTTATCGACGCCGGGCAGAGTCTCGTAGACGCACTCCAGGAGGCTCTTCTTGTCAGAGAAGTTGGCCAGGCCCGGGATCCCGCCCAGGTGCGCGCACGAGCCGAACGCGACGATCAGCTGGGACTTTCTCCTCAGAAGCTCCGACCACTCCAGCTGCTCCGACGTGCGGACGCCGCCGTTCAGGAAAGCGACCGCTATCTCCCCGTCCTCCAGCGCCTCGACGTCCTTGCGCTTGAAGTCCAACGCCACGGGCCACAGGACGATGTCGACGGCGTCGGCCACCGTCAGGATGTCCTCGTTGAGGTCGACCCACGCCTCTTCACAGCCGCCACACGACGCATTCCAGTACAGCGCTACCTTTGGCTTAGCCACTTATCGCACCCCCGCTGGGTTCACGCTCTTGGATTCTCTGGTGAAGTGTAGGTTGCCACTATAAGGGAAATCGACGCCCGGTCCGGACGTGGCGACGCCACCCCTGAGTTCAGAGGCAGCGACAACCATCAGCGAAGATACCATCCGGAACCACGTTCGTGCAAGCGAAACCGCCGCTCCATCGGCGTTTGCGCCGCGAAATCCTGTTGAATGAGTGAGAACTGATGTAGTAGCATTTACATCCTGAGATTTCCTCAAACGGCCTCATTCTTGAGCCTCAGTCTGTCATCTCCGAGGGAGGGAGCATGACCGATCAGCTGAAGGTGCTGGTGGTTGACGACGAGGAGCCTATCCGGGACTCGTGCCGGCAGGTCCTGACCAAGGCGGGCTATGAATGCCACACGGCGGTGGACGGCATCGAGGGTCTCCACTTCGCCCACCAGGTCGAGCCCGACGTGATCCTCCTCGACCTCATGATGCCGGGTATGGACGGGCTGTCGATGCTCGACCAGCTCCTCAAGACCCACCCGAACGTGGTCTGCATTGTCATAACCGGATACGCGACCATCGAATCGGCCGTCGACGCGATGAAGCACGGCGCGTTCGACTTCCTGCCGAAGCCGTTCACACCCGACGAACTCAGGGTCATCGTTACGCGCGGGCTCGAGCAGCGGAAGCTCCTGCTGGAGACCGCGGCGCTCCGCGAAGAGAAGCGGCGGATGCAACAGTACTTCATCTCCATCGTGGCCCACGAGCTGCGCTCTCCCCTCCTTCTGGTGAAGCAGTACCTCGACCTCATCGTCGGGGGGAAGATGGGGAAGGTCGACGAGACCGCCGGGGAGATGCTCGCCGGCGCGCACAGCACGCTGACGGGTCTTCTCCACATCATCGCCGACTGGCTGAAGCTCGCGCGGATCGACGCCGGCGACGTCGCGGGAGCGATGGAGGAGGTCGACATCAGGCCCGTTCTCGATGCGGTCGTCGAGGAGCTTAAGCCCCGCGCGGAGGAGGCGTCCGTCACCATCAGGCTGGACTTCGCGCTTTCGCCGTGCTCGGTGATGGCACACCCGGACTCGCTCGCGGTCGTGTTCAGGAACCTGATCTCGAACTCGATCAAGTACAACAAACCGGAGGGCACGGTGGTCGTCGAGGGAACGTGTGAGGACGGGAACCTCAGAGTTGACGTCAGGGACACGGGGATGGGCATCCCGGTGGCCGAGGTCCCGTTCATCTTCGAGGACTTCTTCCGCGTCAAGAGTTCGAAGACGGCCGAGATTCCGGGCACGGGCCTTGGCCTGTCCATTGTGAAGAAGATAGTCGAAGGCCATCACGGCTCGATAGAGGTCGAATCGGCTGAGGGCGAGGGGACAACCTTCAGCGTGTTCCTCCCGCTCGTGTGCACTGATGCGGGAGCGCAGGAGACGGCGGACTAAACGAGTCTGAGATCCCGCCGCTCGGTCGTCGAACGGTCGCGCGGGGACGGACGTCACTCTTGAGAGGAGAACGACAACATGCCGGAGGGCGGGAAGTTCAAGCACATCCAGGTGTTCTGTCCGGAGTGCCAGAAGATGATCTCGCCGGGCGAGTACGCGATGTGCCCCTACTTCGAGGGCGGGGAGCTGGACATCTCTGAAGCGGAGAAGGTCTTCAAGCAGCTCTTCACGTGCCACGTGAAGTGCGGGACCAAGATCGAGTATCACTACTACAAGGACGGCGAACGCGTCAC
>DAOWER010000267.1 GCA_030638405.1 Candidatus Eiseniibacteriota bacterium
GAGACCGTGCAGTACGCTCCCCTCTCGGGCCGCATGAAGGTGTACATCATCGATGAGGCTCACATGCTCACGCGCGAGGCGTTCAACGCGCTGCTCAAGACTCTGGAGGAGCCGCCTCCTCACGTGGTCTTCATACTGGCGACCACGGAACCCGGCAAGATCCCCGAGACGATAACCTCGCGCTGCCAGCGCTTCGACTTTCACAGGATCTCGTCCGCCGACATAGAAGCACGGCTGTTGCAGATAGCCGGCGCGGAGGGGTTCGAGATAGAGAGGGGCGCCCTCAAACTGGTCGGGGCGCGCGCCGACGGAAGCATGCGGGACGCGGTGAGCCTGCTCGACCAGCTGGTGTCGGTCGGCGCGGGCAACGTGACGGTCGACGACGTGGCGCGCGTCCTCGGGATACCTGACATCGACGTGTTCTTCAGTCTGACCGACGCCATCGCGTCGAGCGACACGTCCGCCACGCTGTCTGCGCTCGCGGCTGCCATGGACGCGGGGTTCGACGCGAGGGACCTGGTCGACGGTCTCGTAGAACACCTGCGCAACCTGCTGCTGGTCAGGGCCGCGCCGTCCCCGGAGCGGCTCGTCGGCAGGATCGCCGACTACGAGCAGCACAAGGGCGCTTCGTCCACGATCGCGGAGGAGGACCTGGTCCGGCTGCTCCGGATCGGCATCGAGGCTCAGGCGTCCGTCAAGTGGAGTACCCAGCCGGCCCTGATCGTTGAGCTCGCGCTGGTCAGAATGGCCAAGCTGACCAGCAGCGTGGACATCGCGGACGTCGTCAGGGCGCTTGCCGAGGGCGGGGGCCCCGGGTCGGCCGGGGATGCACGCGGATCGACCGGAGGTGGTGGAAGGGGGAGGCTGCGGAAGAGCGCCAGACAGGCTGACGGAGGTAGCGACGCGGATCCGCGTGCAACGTGGACGCGCGCGTTGGACGACAGTGGCGCTGAAGGCAGTGGGGGCGCGGGAGGCGAGACCGCGGCAGCCACGTCGGCGCCGGCCGCGGTGGTGGACGCACCCGAGGGCGACGTCGAACCCGAGCTCTGGCCGGACGTTCTCGACAGGATCAGACGCGAGAAGCCCGCTCTGGCGGCCTTTCTGAACGACGCAGTGGCGTCGACGGGCAATGGCGCGGTTCTGGAGCTGGTCGTTCCGAACGGATCCCGCTTTCACAAGGAGCAGCTCAAGGACCGCGGCAACAGGGCAGTCATGGAGCGTGCGGCCGTGGAGGTCTTCGGCGGGAGGGTCAGGTTCGCGTTCACGTTCGGTGAAGCGCCGCGGCAGAGAGCTTCGTCCCATCGTGTGGAGACTCACATCAGCGAAGAGACGCTGGACGACCCGGTCGTTCGGAAGGTCCTGGACATGTTCGGCGGCGAGATACGAGAATCGAGCAGAGAGGAGTAGTGGCGCACATGGCAGACGGACTCGCGAAGATGATGAAGGAGGCGCAGAAGCTGGAGAAGCGCCTCACTGATGTTCGGAAGAAGCTCGAGGAGATGACGGTCGAGGGAAGCTCGGGAGGCGGGGCGGTGACCATCACCATGAGCGGCCAGCGCGACGTGCTCAAGGTCTCAATGGATCCCGGCGTGCTCGAGGACGGTGACGTCGAGATGCTCGAGGACCTGCTGCTCTCTGCGCTCCGCGACGCAAAGCAGAAGTCGGACGAGTTGGCCTCCACGGAAATGGCCAAGATGACGGCCCCGGGTCTCCCGCCGGGGCTCTTCTAAGATAAGAACCGGAGCGACGCCTTGTCCCTCTTTCCGCCCTCTCTTGAACGGCTTGTTCTCATCCTTGCGCGGTTGCCCGGCATCGGCAGGAAGTCGGCGACCAGGATAGCCCTCAAACTCGTCGCCTCGTCCGAGGCCGACTGCCGGGAGCTGTCCCGGATCATCGTCGAGGCCAGCGAGAGGACGATCGCATGCTCGACGTGCGGCGCTCTGACGGAATCAGACCCATGCGCCATCTGCACGGATCCCCGGCGCGAATCCACGGTGATTTGTGTGGTCGAGCGCCCGAGCGATGTGATCGCCCTGGAGCGAACCAGCAGGTTTCGGGGGAAGTACCACGTTCTCGGCGGGCTTTTGTCACCGCTGGACGGGGTCGGTCCCGAGAACCTGAGGCTGGACTCTCTGGTCGAACGAGCCGGAGATGACGATGTCTCCGAGATTATACTCGCGCTGAACCCCACGGCGGAGGGAGAGGCCACGTCGCTCTACTTGGCACAACTGCTTGCCAGGACGGGTGTCCGAGTGACGAAGCTCGCCAGTGGCATACCGGTCGGCGGCGATCTCGATCTCGCGGACGAGCTGACTCTCGGTACGGCGCTGGAGGAGCGGAGAGAGCTCTGACCGCGTCGCCGCATCATTACTCACGCCGGTCGTCGCCCCGGTCGCGGGCGCACCGCTGGGCGTCCCCATCCCGAGCCGAAGCCCCATCCCTTTGAGCTTGACCCGTCCAAGAGCTGGTGCTAGCGTAGGTATTCGATTTGTCTACGCTACCAGGAAGCACAACGCACATCCGAAGGAGGATGGCTGATGCCGCAGTTGACGGAAATACGCTGGCACGCGAGGGGAGGTCAAGGGGCGAAGACGGCCTCACTGCTCGTCGCGGAGGCGGCGGCGATGGAGGGCAAGTACAGTCAGGGCTTCCCCGACTACGGCCCCGAACGCATGGGGGCGCCGATGCGCGGGTTCACCAGGATCAGCGACAAGCCGATACGGGTGCACTGCGCAATCTACGAGCCCGGGATGGTCGTGGTGCTGGACGATACGCTGCTCTCCGCGGTGGACGTCGCGGCGGGGACGCCTGCGGATGACGGCCTGATAATCGTCAACACGGTAGGTACCGCAGCGGACGTGCGACGCGAACTGAAGCTCGAGGGGCGCAAGATCTTCACGATCGATGCGACGGGCATCGCGATCGACGAGATCGGGAGGCCGATCCCCAACACGCCGATGCTAGGCGCGCTGATGAAGGTTTCTAACCTGCTGTCGCTCGATACGGTCATGGCACAGATCAAGAAGAAGTTTTCTCACGGCTTCAGGCCCGAGATCCTCGAGGGCAACATCCGAGCGATCCAGAGAGCGTACGAGGAGGTGGTCGGGGAATGAAAGAGAGAGGCTGGACCGAGATACCCATCGGAGGCATCATCGAGGACGCCGGTAACGCCGCTACGTACGAGACCGGATCGTGGCGGACCTACCGCCCCATTTGGGACAGCGAAGCCTGCATTGACTGTCTCAGGTGCTGGGTGGCGTGCCCCGACTCGTCCATCGAACTCGCGGACGGCAAGATAGCGGGCATAGACTACGACCACTGCAAGGGCTGCGGGATCTGCAGCTTCGAGTGTCCAGTAGACCCCAAGGCGATACAGATGAAGCTCGAGACCGACGTCGCTAAGAAATAGGCTCGGGTCGACCGGGCCCTTCTCACGCGAATCAGAAGGGAGACTTGAGAGTGGCGAGGAGACTGATCCTGACGGGCAACGATGCGACCGCGGAGGCGATGCGGCAGATCGATCCCGACGTGGTCACCTGTTTTCCCATCACGCCGCAGACTGAACTGATGCACAAGTTCGCGGAGCACGTGGCCGACGGGGACGTGAAGACCGAATTCGTGCTCGTGGAATCCGAGCACAGCGCGATGAGCGCGGCGGTCGGGGCGGCGGCGGCGGGAGCGAGAGCCATGACGGCGACGTCAGCCAACGGGCTGGCGCTGATGTGGGAGATCGTTTACATCGCAGCGTCGTATCGGCTTCCCATAGTCATGCCGGTGGTGAACCGGGCGCTGTCGGGTCCCATCAATATCCACTGTGACCACAGCGACACGATGGGGTGCAGGGACACGGGGTGGATACAGCTCTACTCCGAGAATGCGCAGGAGGTGTACGACAACATCCTGCAGGCCGTGAGGATCGCGGAACACCCTGACGTTCTGCTGCCCGTGATGGTGACATTCGACGGGTTCATCCTCAGTCACACGGCCGAGATCCTCGAGGGGCTGGAGGACGCGGAGGCCAGGAACTGGATCGGGAACTACGAGGCGAAGTACTCGCTCCTGAACACGGACGACCCCGTGACGTTCGGCCCGCTCGACCTCCAGGACTACTACTTCGAGCACAAGCGGCAGGAGATCGAGGGGATGTGGCACGCTCCCACCGTCATCAGGGAGATCGGGCGTGCCTACGGTGAGCTGTCCGGACGGCCCTACGATCTCTTCGAGGCGTACAGGCTCGAAGACGCGGAGCTTGCGGTCGTCGCACTGGGCTCGACCTGCGGTACCACGAAGGTGGTCGTCGACGAGCTGCGGGATCAGGGCACGAAGGCGGGTCTTCTGAAGATCCGGTCGTTCCGGCCGTTCCCCGAGGCTGAGATAGCAGAGGCCCTCGGGAACGCCAAGGCGATAGGAGTACTCGACAGGTCGGTATCCTTCGGCGCGCCCGGCGGTCCGGTCCACAAGGAGATCAAGGCGGCCCTCTACGGGACCGGCCGTGAGATTGGGATCGTCAACTACATATACGGCCTCGGTGGACGCGACATGTCGATGGATAACATCAAGACGGCCTTCGCCGGGCTCGAGAAAGTGGCACGCGAGGGAACGCCAGACGACAACATCCGGTTCCTCGGACTGAGGGGCGAGGGAGGAGTGTAGCATGCCAGGGCTCAAGCAACTGGCCGAGCGCGAGGAGCTGATGGCCGGAGGGCATCGCGCCTGCGCGGGCTGCCTGCCGATGACGGCAATGAGACAGATCCTGCTGACGGCGGGCAAGGACACGGTGAGTGGATGCTCGACGGGCTGTGTGGAGGTGGTCACGACCATCTATCCGTTCACCGCGTGGCGGAATCCGTTCATCCACAGCGCCTTCGAGAATTCGGCGGCGACGATGTCCGGCGTCGAGGCGGCATACAGGTCGCTCCGCCGTCAAGGCAGGGTGGACAAGGACATCAACTTCATAGCCATGGGTGGGGACGGCGGGACGTACGACATCGGTCTGCAGTCCCTGTCGGGAGCGATGGAGCGCGGCCACAACATGCTGTACATCTGCTACGACAACGAAGCGTACATGAACACGGGCATCCAGAGGTCGAGCGGGACGCCCAAGGGGACCGCCACGTCGACCACGCCGGCTGGGAAGGTCATTCCGGGCAAGAAGGAGTTCCCGAAGCCGCTGACAGAGATCATGATCGCCCATCGTATCCCGTACGTGGCGCAGGCTACTCCCGGATACCCCAAGGATCTGTCGGACAAGGTAGAGAAGGCTCTGTCCATCGAGGGACCGGGCTTTATGAACATACTGGCGCCCTGCACGCGAGGCTGGCGGTATCCGATGGAAGAGTCGATGGACATAGCCAGGCTCGCGGTCGACACGTGCTTCTGGCCGGTGTTCGAGGTGGAGCACGGCAGTCTCCGGGTGACGAGGAAACCCAAGGACAAGCGCCCGGTCTCCGAGTGGTTGGAGAGGCAGGGCCGCTTCGCCCACCTGTTCAAGGACAAGAACAGGCACATCATCGATGAGATACAGGAGGAAACGGACCGCAACTGGGAGTGGCTCCTCAAGCGCGAGGAACTGAGCCAGGCGTAGGATTCCCGGGGCTCTCCCGAGGGGCGTCCATACCATGAACTGGCCGAACGGACTGACCGTAGCGCGGATGATCATGGGACCCATCGTTCTCGTCTGCCTCCTGACGGGCTCCGTGAGGCTTGCCTTCGCCATCTTCATCGTCGCGATGCTGACAGACCTCTACGACGGCTACTTGGCACGGCGCTCGAACACAGTGACTGAGTTCGGAAAGCTCATGGATCCACTGGCCGACAAGGTCCTGGTCTCCATGGTTCTTGTCGGCTTCCTGTTCGCAGGGCTGCCGTTCGTCTCGCTGTGGATGGTCGCGGTCATCATAGCGCGGGAGCTCCTGATTCTGGGCTGCCGGACCGGCGTGTTCAAGAGCGGCGAAGGATTCGCCACCAGCAGGACGGCGAAATGGAAGACGGCCGCCCAGATGGTCTGGATCTCAGCCTCGCTTCTCTACCTGACGGTCATCCACGAGCTGGGACTGAGCCCGGGGAACCTTCGTTGCCAGATGGTCGAGCGCGCTCTCTGGGGACTCGGCGTGGTCGCTGTGGCCCTCACCGTCATCTCCGGGGCCGACTACCTGGTCTGGAACAGGAACTCCGGAAGCGACGCACCCGAGACGAAGTGACGCTAAGGAGAACCGGCCGACGTGGCAGAGCACCGCTCAAAACTGCATCCAGTTGTCACCTTTCTGGCTACCGGAGCCTACCTGGGCTACGCGCCCGTTGCTCCCGGCACGGTCGGGTCGCTGGGTTGCGCGGCGCTGATGTGGTTCCTCATTCCCCAGGTGACACCGGCGAGTTCGCCCCTGGCCCTCGGGGTGATGCTTCTCTCTGTCCTGGCGTTCGTGGCCCTGGCTATCTGGGCCGCCGATGCCGCCGAGAGGCAGTTCGGGCACGACGCGTCGAAGATCGTGATCGACGAGTATGCCGGGTTTGTCTTCTCCGTTCTCTTGCTGCCCAAGTCGCTCCTCGTGTTCGCCGTGGCGTTCGTGCTCTTCCGGGCCATGGACATCGTGAAGCCCTTCCCGGCGAAGCAGGCCGAGGCCCTCCCCGGCGGCGTCGGGATCGTGATGGACGACGTCGTAGCGGGCATCTACACGAACATACTTCTGCGCGTCATGCTGCTGGTTCAGGGCTGGTAGTCCACTCCCTCCTGACGGTGGTCGCATGAAGGCCGAGATAATCACCATAGGCGGAGAACTCCTCGACGGGAGCCAGGCCGATCTGAACGCGGCCTACCTGGGGTCGCGTCTCACGTCGCTTGGGGCCCAGGTGGTGCGCGTGTCGACGGTACCGGATGCCGTAGACGATATCGAGGAGGTGACGTTGCGTGCGCTCGACCGGGCCGACCTCGTCTTCACGACTGGGGGACTGGGCGTGACCGCCGACGACCGCACCAAGCAGGCGGTGGCCAGGTTGTTCGGGCGGAAGCTGGTTCTGAACGAGGACGTGCTCGATGGTGTGCGCGCGAGGTTCGACGCCCGGAATCTCCCGATGCCCGAGATCAATATCGCGGCCGCGATGCTCCCGGAGGGCGCGCGCCCGATAGAGAACCAGAGGGGCACGGCACCGGGTCTTCTCTTCGAGAAGGGCGGGGCGCTGCTCTTCGTTCTGCCGGGCGTTCCCGTCGAGCTCAGGTCGATGTTCGAGAACTTCGTTTCCCCTTTCCTCGAGGGGAGGGGGCTCAGGCCGCTGGCGCAGGAGCGCCTAATCCGAACCACGGGACTGCCGGAATCCGAGATCGCCGAGCGAGTCGAGCAGCTCGCCCGCCGTCTGGCGAGGACCGACGTCGTCTACCTGCCGTCCGTGACGGGCGTGGATCTCAAGGTGATAGGCCGCGGCCATACCCCTGTCGAGGCCGCGAAGACCGCCGAGAAGTCCCAGGAGAAGATCGCCGCGAAGCTCGAGCCCTACGTCTACGCGCGGGGCGACGAGTCTCTCGAGAAGGTCGTCGGGTATCTGCTGTCGATGGGAGAGTCGACGCTGTCGGTCGCCGAGTCGTGCACCGGGGGTCGGCTCGGGTGGCGGCTGACACGCGTGCCCGGCAGCTCGGAGTACTTCCAGGGCGGCGTCATTGTCTACTCCGACGAGCTCAAGCAGCGGCTTCTTAAGATCAAGGCCGGCGTCCTCAAGAAACACGGCGCCGTGTCCGGGGAGACGGCGTCGGAGATGGCACGGGGCGTGCGAGAGAAGTGCGCCACGGACTACGGGCTCGCGATCACGGGTGTGGCCGGGCCGGGCGGAGGCACGAAAGACAAGCCGGTAGGAGTCGTGTTCATCGCCGTCGCCGGGGAATCCGGCGAACGCGTGCAGGAGCTGCGGCTGGCGGGCAGCAGAGGCACCATCCGGCGCGCGGCCTGCCAGGCCGCGCTGGACCTCCTGAGGCGCTTCCTTCTCAACATCGAGGAGGTCCGTTGAGCGTGCGGACCTTCGTCGCTTTGGAGTTGTCCGACAGTCTCAAAGAGGGCATACTCGCCCTGACAGAGGAGCTGAGGCTGCGCGGCGTGCAGGCCAGCTGGGCCAGACGCCCTACGCTGCATCTGACACTGAAGTTTCTGGGAGACGTCGAAGAGACAAGCCTGCCCGAGGTCGTCGCCGCGGTCGCGCGCGCCTCGAGCTGCGTGTCGTCGTTTGGCTTCGAGACGCGTGCGCTGGGCGCTTTCCCCTCTCCTCGGCGGCCCAGGGTACTGTGGCTTGGAGTCGAACCGGTAGACGAGCTCTTCGTCCTGCAGGAGGCGGTGGAGAGCGAACTCGCGGACCTGGGTTTGCCCCGGGAGAAGCGCAGGTTCCATCCCCACGTGACACTGGGGAGAATACGAGACCCCCGCGCTGAGAGCGTTCAGCAGATACTGGATGAGCTCGTTGCCCCAAAGGAAAGGGTGGAGGTGTTGGAGGTCCGGGTGATGCGCAGTACGCTTCGGCCCGGAGGTGCGATACACGAACTGGTGGAGGCGGTTCCCCTGGAGAGCGGGTTGAGAGAGTGAACATCGAAGGGCTACGGTCGCCGCGCGGAGCGAGGCGCGGCCCAGGGAGGGCACGATGGCAGAGCTGAAGGGTAAGCAGAAGGCGCTGGACCTCGCCGTATCTCAGATAGAGAAGCACTTCGGCAAGGGGTCCATAATGACGCTGGGGACTCACGACTTCGGCAAGGGCATAGAGGTGATCCCCACGGGGTCGATCTCGCTCGATCTCGCGCTGGGAGTAGGAGGGGTGCCGAGGGGACGCGTGGTAGAGATCTACGGTCCGGAGGCATCGGGCAAGACGACGCTGGCTCTGACCATTGTGGCGAACGCGCAGAAGCAGGGCGGCGTCGCCGCCTTCATAGACGCGGAGCACGCGCTTGACCCCGGCTACGCCCGCGCGCTCGGAGTGGACACCGACAACCTGCTCATCTCGCAGCCGGACACCGGGGAGCAGGCTCTGGAGATAACCGAGATGCTGGTCAGAAGCGGCGCCGTCGACGTCATCGCAATCGAATAGGTCGCAGCACTCGTGCCGCGCGCCGAGATCGAGGGTGAGAAGGGCGACTCAC
>DAOWER010000058.1 GCA_030638405.1 Candidatus Eiseniibacteriota bacterium
AACGGGTCGTCGGATTCGGCTACCGTTCTCTTGAGCCCTGGATACATGGAGAGTGCCAGCGCGTTGAAGCGGTCCTTGACCTCGCGGTAGGGGTCCTCCACACCCGTCTCTTCCCTGACGACCCTGTGGATCACCTGCCCCATCGAGGGCGGAGTGTCGTCCATCCCCATCTTCGAGACGGCGTCCGCCACGGTTCGAAGCACACGGACGTGCGCCTCGGGGTCGTCGCTCGCCATTCGAGCGGCGTCGAGTGCCTGTTTCAGGAAGCAGGGAACGCAGTCCAGGAATGTCTTCACGTTGCCTCGGGGGTGAAACCCGCGCCGGACCACTCGCGCCGCCGCGCTCGGACCGCGCCAGCGCCGCGCCGGCGCCCCGCTACGGCCGCGCCGCCTTCAGCGCCTCCACGAGCGCGTATCTCGCGTCGACCTCCGCCACGTCGATCTGGGGCTTGCTGACGCCGTGGAAGTCGGTGCCGCCTGTCTTGAGCATGCCGTGACGCTCGGCGAGCGACGCGTAGTGCCCCACGAGTTCGGCAAGCTCTTCCTTCGTGATGAACGGCTCTCCGTTGTGGAACGGACGGTTCTTGTCGTAGGTGTAGTAGACCTCGAGGCCATTGACCCCGGCGCCGGCGCAGGTCGCGATGATCTGGTCGACGATGGGGTCTATCATGCTGCCGCCCCCGGCGAACGTCGTGTTGTAGGCGCCCGGGTGCGCGAGCACCGGCACGCCGCCGGCGCGCCCGATGAGGGCAACACACTCCTCGAGCGTCAGGCTGAAGTCCTTGGTCACGTGCCACTCGCCGCCGAACGATGTCCTGTCGAAGAACTCCTGCGACGAGAAGTCCGGGTGGTGGCGATGCAGCACCTTCCAGATGTGCGGTCTACGCACCGTGTCACCCGCGGCCTCCTCGAGCACTTCGTCCGCGTCTATCGGAAGTCCGTTGTCGGCGAGCACGGCGATCTGCCTCACGAGCTTGCCGTTCTTCGCGTCCTGAAGCCTCTGGAGGACGTCCTTGAGCTCGGCGAGGTCCGGGTCCACGAAATACCCCAGGATGTCTATCTCGATCAGGTGCCTCGCGGGGTCGTGCGCGATGCCGATCTCCACGCCGGGGATGACCTCGACGCCGTGCTTCTCCCCCGCCGCGAGCGCCTCGCGGACGGAACCGATGGAATCGTGGTCGGTGATGGCGATGGCGGCAAGCCCGAGCGACTTCGCCTTCAGCACAAGAGCCTCCGCGGTCTCCGAACCGTCGGAGGCGATCGTGTGCAGATGCAGGTCGATTCTGGAGTCGTTTCGTGCGGTCACGCCGGCCCCCTCGCTAGACCTCTATGCCGAAGACGCCCTTCAGCGCGAAGCCGGCGGCGACGGAGATGACAAAGAAGGCAAGAAGCCAGTGAACGGTGAGCCCGAGAAGCTTGAGCTCGCGGTGCGGGTATGTGACTTTGATCCACTCAATGATCGAGCTCGAGGGAACGGGCGGCTCGGCCGGGTAGAGGAACGCGTTCCACGAGTTGGCGCGCGCTTTGACGGCGCCGACCTTGCCGAGCTTCCGCTCGGGGCCGACATCGAGCGACTTGTGCACCGGCCCGCACGGCGTCTCGAGCACGAGCTGGTGGTGTCCGGGCTGCTCCGCCACGATCTCCCAGTTCACCTCGCCCTTCGAGTCGATACGCAGCGCCGGCGAGGCGACCCGGACGCCCTTCGGCGCGACGAGGGTCAAGTCGGTCTGGGATGGGACCGTTCCCTCCTTGAGCTTCACCGAGACCACGGCCCTGTCCCCGGGCATCAGGGGCTCGTCCGCGTAGCGGATGCCGAGTTGCACCATGATGACGAGCACCGGTATGAACAGGAACACGAGCGGCCGCAGCGAATGACGCAGGTACTGCACGTTGCTCCTGAGCACGCTGCCGATGGCCGAGAACATGACGAGCGTGTCGTTCCGGAAGATCCACATCTCCATGACGTAGGCCTTGAGTTTGTCCTTCGTCTCGGAGATCTTCTTCTGGTTCGACGTCTTCCCGAATATCAGAAGCATGACGACGCCCGTCACGACGGACACCACCGTCAGCCCCACCCACGGGTGGAGACTCGCGAACGGTGTCAGGATGGCGTCGAACGCCTTTGTTATCGCCCTCAGAATCGGCCACATGCTATGAGATGTACCCCAGTCCCTTCAGCTTGTCCTTGATCTCGTCCTCGGAGTCGGACTCCTCGAGCTTCGCGATCTCCTTCTCGAGCGCGTGCGTCACGAACTCCTCGGGCGACGAGTAACCTGCGAGCTTCGCGAACTTTTTGACCTTCTCGAGAAGCTCCTTGTCTACCTTGAGATTCCCTCCGCCGAACATATCATCCTCCTCTACTCGAACACCGACCTCCCGACCATCCAGCTCCGCTTCGCGATGCCGAACTCGGACAGAATAGTAGGCGCCATGTCGTAGAGCGACGGCGACTCGTGCGTGATCGGCTTGTCCGTGAACAGCACGCCCGGCACGTGGTGGTAGTCAGCGCAGTGGTCGCCGCTCCACTTGCCCACGTTGTCGCTGATGATCTCTGCGGGTACCTCGCCGCCCGCGGTCTTGAACGATCCGCGGTAGCCCCAGCCGTATCCCACGACGATGTCTGGGGCGGTGCTCTGATATGGCCCGTGATAGAACTCGCTTGCCTTGTAGGCCTTCACGACAACAAGCTGGTCCGTCTTCGGGTCTCGAACCGCTTCGAGCTTCTCCGCTATCTCGTCTATGAGCGCGGGCGCGTCGGCCCGGGAGACGATGCCCTGACCCTCGCGGCCGGCCACGTTGACGTAGAGCGCGTTGATACCGAGCCCGTAGGCGGTCGTTCTCGTCCAGTCGACACCCAGCAGCCACTCGACGTGCTCGGGCCGGACGCCGGGCTTGAGGACCAGGTAGCCCTCGTCGTAGAGCCAGCGGTTCAGGTGGAAGTGTCGGTAGTAGGGCGCGAACCCGTGATCCGAGAGCACGATGAGCGTCGTGTTCTCGTCCAGGTCGCGCATCACCTCGCCGAGGACCCCGTCGAACTTGACGTAGAGGTTCTCGAGGAAGTCCGAGAACTCAGCGTCCTCCTCGGCGTTGTAGGCCGGGTGACCTACGTCCATGCAGCGCCACATCATGTGCGTCGACTGGTCGAGAGAGCCGAAGTAGAAGTACAGGAGCCCCTCATCGAACTGCGACAGCTCGTACTCGAAACACCTGAGCCGCTCGTCGAACACGATGGTCGACTGCTTGACGAAGATCTCGTTGTCGAAGACGCCGTGCTCGAGCGCCTTCGTGTCCTCGGGCATGTTCTGCGTGTAGAAATAGCCGACGGCGTCGACCAGCTCGGCCCCGTACTCCGGCGGGTCCGTGATGGGAAGCACCTGGTTCACCGGGTTGATCTGGACCGGAGTGATGTAGAGCTCGAACTCGGGGTGCGCGGACTTCAAGTAGAAGCGAGCCAACCCGCTGACTGTAATGAGGTTCGGGACCATCACAAACTCGACCTCTACCCACTCGCTGAACTCGCCCTCAGTGAGAACGACCTCGGCATCACCGATGTCCAGCCGTGCGACCGGGTTCGAGGGATCCACGTAGACCGCGAAGTCGATGCCCACTTTCCGCTCGTCGTAGGAGACAGGTGCGCCCTGCCGCTCCTCTATCTTCTCGTAATCCTTGAAGTCGTTGGGCGGACCGAGGAGCGTCGCGTGCACGACGCCATCCTCGACCCTGACCGGATAGACGTAACCACCGGACAGGTCATCAGAGCCGGGCCACGGGTCGGTGGTGTAGAACGAGAACGTCCCGTAGGTTCCAAGGATGTCCGGCGTGCCCATGCCTGACATGCTCTTGGTCGTGCCCTTCTCGCTCGGCACCGGTGGGAAGTTCGAGGGGATCTTGAAGACCGTGCAAGGTACGCCGGCTGCCTCCAGCACCTGCCAGAACGCGATGCCCTTTCTCAGGTTCAGCGTGGCCCCGCCGGCCAGCGGGAAGATGTAATCGGTGAACGGCACGGCGAACTCGTTCCTGACCGGAATGCCGAGAACGCGCGCCTTCTCAGGAGCGTTCTCGACCTGCGACGTCGAGAGGTACGGCAGGTATGTGTCCCTGTCTCTGTGAACGAAGTCGAAGATGCCGTGGCCGCCCGGGTCGGCGCCCGTGATGAAGTTCGCCCAGGCCACGGGGCTCTGCGGCGGGATGCTCGACAGGAGCGGGCTGAACCCGCCCGCGTCGGCCAGGGCCTTGAAGTGCGGGAGCTTGCCCTCGTCCATCAGGCGCGTCGTGATGAGCCAGTCCATGCCGTCGATACCGAGGACAAGCACCTTCTTCTCGGCGTCCCGACCACCGCTCTCCCTGAGCTCGTTCGCAACGTAGCCGAGCGACGCGAGCGCCGCCCTGTCCTCTTCGGCGAGCCCGGACTCCGGTGCCTCGGCCGTGCAGCCCGGAAGAACCAGCGCGGCCACGAACGCCGACAGCGCCAGCAGAACGGGCAGGCCCAGGATGATACTGTGTCTTCGCGTCTGCCGCATGCTAGCTGTCCTCTCGGGCGCGCATCTCGCCGGAGCGTTCGTCCTGCGCCGGGCCGTCGCCCGCCGCGTCACTGGCTCCGCTGCCGCGGAAGATCGATCTCCCCATCATGAACTCCGGGATCTTCACCCCGAAAAGGTCGAGAATGGACGGGCCGATGTCGATGAGCCCGGGCCTGTCGGCCACGACCTTGCGGTTGGTGAAGAGGATCCCCGGGGCGAGCTTGTAGTCGATGCAGTGGTCCCCGCTCCAGGACTTGAGGTTGTCTTCGACGACTGTCTGGCTCGACTTCCCAACGGCCGCGTCCCAGGACGCCCTGTAGCCGACATTGTAGCCGATGATGAGATCGGGCGCCCCATCGGTGTATGGCCCGCTCATGATCTCCTCGGTGTCGTAGACCGACGTGATGGCGACCTCTCCCGTGTCGGGATCCCTGAAGCCCTCGAGCTTCTCCCTGATCTCTCTCTTGAGCGCCTTGTACTCGTCCGACTTGACCAACCCCTGGGCCTCGCGGCCCTTCTTGTTGATGTAGATGCCGGAGAGCCCCAGCTGGTAGACCTTCGTCTGCGACCAGTCGACGCCGCGCAGGTACTCGCTGATGGCGCTGCCGCTCCCCGCAACGCCGGCGCAGTAGCCGCCGAAGTCGCACGCCTCGCCGTCCGACGATTCGACCGCGCCCGGGACTTCCGCCCCGCCGCCGTTCGCCTTCGCCTTCATGTAGCCGTTCTCGAGCGCCCACGTGTTGATGTTCACGCCGCGCTTGAACTGCTTGAAGCCGTGGTCGGAAACCACGCAAAGGCGCGTCTTGTCATCGACGTGTTCCATGACGCGCGCGAGGAGCCCGTCCATCTTCA
>DAOWER010000224.1 GCA_030638405.1 Candidatus Eiseniibacteriota bacterium
AACAAGGAAGTGCCCAACTTCCCGTTGTGGCTGGCGCCGATCCAGGTTCGCATCATCCCGGTGTCCGACAAGCACCACGCGTACTGCGAGTCGCTCCTCGAGAAGATACCGTTCCGCGTCGATTTCGACGACAGGGACATGAGTGTGGGGAAGAAGATCCGCGAGTCCGGACGACACTGGGTCCCCTACACGATCGTCATCGGAGACCGCGAGGTCGGCGGCGACGAGCTGACCGTGCGCATCCACGGCGGCGAACAGCGGCAGTTCTCGCTCGACCAGCTCAACGAGACCATCAGACAGGAGCTCGCGGGCAGGCCCTACCGGCCGCTCAACGTGCCGGCGCGCCTGTCAGAACGCCCGATCTTCGTCGGCTGAGCGGCGGGCCGCACTCCGGGCCAGGTCCATCAATAGCCAGAACCCTCGGGGGTGAGAGAATGGAACATCCAGGTCTCGGAGTCCCTCGTACGCACGACTTCGGCAACGGCGTGCACGCGATCCTCGACATGGAGACCATCGCCGACGTGCACGCGGCGAACGTGGGCATCATCTCAACCGCGAGGGCGCAGGTCTTCATCAACTCGGGGCAGACGGAGGCTCAGGCCGGGTTCGTCTGGGACTACATCCAGGCGAAGGCCCCGAGGAGAGAGATGAGCTATGTCATTCTCACGCACCACCACCTGGACCACTGCTTCGCCACGAGCTTCTTTGACGACAGGCACGCGCTGATCTACGGACACAAGTCGTTCGGTTCCTGCATGGCCGAAATGCGCAAACACCTCGGGGCGAATGACTACCGCGAGATGGTGGAGGCGTTCCTCAAGATAGACAGCGAGACGTGCCAGAGGTACGTTGGCGCGGTACATCCCATATCGCCTCACCGACACGTCGGAGAGGAGACCTCGATCGCCATCAACGGTGAAGAGGTGACCATCCTGCACCTGCCCGGGCACACGGAATCGGAGCTGGTCGTCTACCACCCCAGGACCCGTATCCTCTTCGCCGGCGATGCCATCAACGAGCGCGCCGGCCCCGTCACGATGTTCGGCGACGCGGGCGACTGGCGGAGGTGGGTCGCGGGGCTGGAGAAGCTCAGGAAGCTCGAGATCGAGACCATCGTCCCGGGCCACGGGGAGATATGCGGTCCGGACATCATCGACGACCACATCGTCAGGTTGGAAAAGAAGATCGCCGAGGCGGTCTGACGACCACCCCGGCGGCTCCGGCGCGCATCTCGTACTGTCCCCGACTTACTGCCGGCCGGCCCCTAGCGGCGGTCACGCGCTCACGCAGGGTAGTATGATGACTTCGTCGAGGAGACCGGCCAGCGTTTCTCACTGACCCGGGCATCTCGGAACTCCCGCATCCATCCTCTGCTCGCGGCTCGTCCCGCCCGGGTTCTGTTCGCTCCCTGAAGGAGCGGTACCGGGGGCGCGGCTGATCCCCCCGCGCACCCCGGCACCACCTTTGAGTCGTCGTCTGCCTCGGCCGCCCTGGCGCGTCCCGCTGTTCAGGCCAGAGAGAGTGTCCACTGCGGGAACGCGGAATGTTCTGCGGCTTCTTACTCGGCTGCCGACGGCTAGGACCCTCCCGGGGAGAAGAGTCCGGCGGCGACTCACCTTAAGAGCGTCATCTTCCTCTCGAAGAGCTCACTACCGACGACCATCCGGGCGAAGTAGGTGCCCGATGACACGTCCATCCCCGACGAGTCCCGACCGTCCCATCGGACGGACGAGACGCCGGGCTCAACTTCAGAATCGATAAGCACGGTCACGCGACGGCCTGAAACGTCGTACACCGCGAGCGTCACATGCTCGCGGGAGCCGAGGCTGAACGCCACGCTCGTCGCGGGGTTGAATGGATTCGGGTAGTTCTGGTGCAGCACGGTCACGCGCGCGGGTTCGGTCCCGTCGGCGACGCCGGTTCCGCCGCTCTCGATGTCCACCGACGATCCGTAGGGGATGCAGTTCTTCCCCGTGACCGTGACGGTTACGTTCGACGCGTTGCCGGGCTCGAACGTGACGACCGCGTCTCCTCCGGCGCTCGTTCCAGTGACCTCATAGACAGAACCGTCAGCGCTCGCCACACACACGGTCGCGCCGTCGACCGGCGAACCGTCCACCGCCACCGCCACGACCATCGTGACGACGCCACCGGACGTCTCCACGACTTCGGGGTGGACCACCGTCAGCGCGGCGGGAGTGTCCGTCCACACCGGCATTTCGGGGTCGCCGAGGAGGTTCAGCCCGTACATCGCGTAGCGCATGTAGTCATCGGAAACGGCAGCTCCGACGTACTGGTGCTTGGCATCGGCGTGGACCACGCCGGCGTGTACGAGATCTCTCGTGAACAGTGACGCGAAGAACTCCCTGCTGTAGAGGTCCGACACGCACTGTCCCGGGTAGCCGGGGCAGCCCCACCCGTAACGAGAGTTGCCCACGTACGCCACGCCCCCGCCGTTCGGGTTCACCAACCAGTGTTCGCCGAAGGTGTCGTGGTCGACGGCCGCCGACCAGCAGCCGACCGAGTACCACAAGCCCCCGCGAGTACCATTATTCAGGTTGTCGAGGTGCAGTGTGGTCAGGTCGCCCGTGCCGACGCTTGCCTTCGTGGTGCTCGCGTGGCCCTCGTGCATCACGAGCCCATAGCCTTCGTCGAGGGCGTCGAGCGCGGTGGCCACGTACAGGTTGCCGTCCCGCTGATAGAGCTTCGTTATGGGCGCGAACCGCGCCGGGACGGATTCATCGTCGATGATATCGAGAGCGACGCCCCCGTCGGTGTAGGGGTCGGGCGAATCCCACATGATCTCGCCCAGGAAGAGCATCTTGAGCTGGAAGTCGTCCCAGACCTGGAAGGGAGCGCCCTCGTAGGCGAGCACCTTTTCCACGAACGTCGCGGCCTCCGCGGGACTGCTCACCGGAGCGCGCCCCACGAAGACATCCGAGTACATGTCGATGCCGTCTTCTTCTATCTCGCCCCACCTGTCGTCGCCGTCGTCGTTCCACGTTCCGTCCAGGTCGGCGTAGTAGAGGTCACTGGGAATGCCTTGATCGTAGAAGAAGTCGTAGGCGTGGCGGGCCGGAACGATGTTCGTGTCTCCTCCGAGGAGGACCCACGAGATTCCGTGGACGTCACGATAGGTTCCGATGCAGGACCTGATCCGCTCGGCCTCGTCCGCCCCCTCATAGAACGGGTTAGCCGCGATGTCCTCGAGCGTCACGATCTCGGCCCCGACCCCCTTCAGCGTTTTCCAGTCTGCCAGGGGCTGGAACTCGTCCGCGAAGTCGGCGGGAGTGATCACGAGATAGTCGATGCTGCCGGCTCTCGTCTCCGTCCGGATGCTGTCCGTGTAGCGGGACATCTCGTCGTCGTTCTCGACCATCCGCGCGACCGCCGAGGTCACGACGAGGCCAGGCGCGGCTCCGTTCAAGAGCCGCGCTCCACCCTCGTCCGCCGACTCGGTCGCGACGGCGATCTCTACGTTGGTGTGAAGGATGAGCGCGCCCGTTGAGCGCACGTACTGAAGCGGCGTGACGCGAACTGTGGCGATCCGGTATCCGCCCAGCGAGCCCTCCCCGGCCAGTCGAGCCACCTCGAGGGGGTAAGGGAGCTCTGGATCATATGTGCGTCTGCTCGGCTGGGGAAGTTCCGCTTCCCTCTGCGAGGAGAACCTGACTGGCCGGGGTGCAGGCAGCAGGTCGTAGCTGCCGGGGATACTGACCGTCCCGCTCAGGGAGGTCTCTATATCGGTGCAACTGGAACCCGGTGGAAGGAGGAGCTGGACGTAGAAGACAGGAAGCATGGGCTCGGCGGGTTCGGTCGTGTGGACGGCGCCCTCGATCGATACGAGATCGTAGCCCTCGTGCTCCACGAATTCCAGCTGCGCAGAGTCTAGCACCAGGGTTGCCACCACCTCGGCGGTAGAGGCAGCAGCGGCGAGAGCAGGAATGGCGACGAGCAGCACCAGAACTACGATCAGAGATCGGGGGTGCGCCGTCCGGGAGTCCCCACCGTTGGCGAGAGCCTTCGTGCGTCCTGTCAGCATCCAGCTTCCTCGCATCTTCCGGTTCCCAGTTGAGACAGACAAAAATAGGCCTTCGACAACCTTGTTCAGGTCGAAGGCCTTCCCATCCCCAGCACACTTATTATGATATCACAGGATGTGCAATCTGTCAACAATTGTTCGTAGCGGTGTCTCCTTTTTGCGCAAGGGCCCGTGGCACGGGGGCTTTCTCACCAGCCCGCCCTGCTCAATAGTTGAACAGGTTCTGGACCGTGCCCGGCGCTGCTCACCAGGTCGCTCCCCCTGTCACTCACCTCGCGAACAACGCCTTGACCCGCCCCCAGGTCGTCTCCTCGACCGGCTGTTCCACCCACCACGGGTCGTAGTCAATCGTAGCGTAGATGTCGGGGTTGTCCGCGCTGTCGCGAATCCCCTGCGCGATCTCCCCCTCGACGTCCGTCCCCCACCAGTTGTTCTGGCAGTTGATGGTCCTGGCAGGCTCCGGATAGGCCATGACATACACGTTCCAGCTGGTGTTGCCGTAGATGTTGTTGTTGGTGATTCCCGGGTTGCTCGCGTTGCCGCTGATGGTCACTCCATCGTGGCAGGCGTAGATGTCGCACCTCTCGACCGTCGGGCTTGCGCCCGCGCAGAAGATCCCGGAACCGCTGCAGCTGCGAATGGTGCAGTGATAGATCCACGGGGCCGGGCTGGAGTCGTTAACTCTCAAGCCCTGATACCCGTACTCCACCGTGCAGTATTCGAACGACGACTGGTTGGTCCCGCTAACCTCTATCCACCCCCAGTCGCCCGGTTGTGGAGTTCCGGCGTTCGAGGTGATGAGAACGCGATTCCCGGGTTCTCCCTCTACCTTGATAGCGCTGCCCGGCTCCGTTGAGAGATCGTAGTCGGCGTCGAACGCGACGGTGACGCCTGCCTGAATGCTCAGCGTGCTGCTGTTGGTGACCTCCACGCTCGCCTGAATGATGTATGGGCTCCCCGCGGGCGTCCATGAATCAGAGGACGTGATGTCACCGGTGATATACGTGTCCCCGTGAACGGTTCCCGCAGCAAGAGCCAGGACAAAAACAGTGATCGCTAACGTCCTCATAGCTGCACCTCCCATTACCGAGCCGCGGACGAGGAACCCAGGTGCTCGAATCCTGTCCGCAGCAGCGGCTCGTCTGTGCAGCCTGCCCTTAGCAGCCTGCAACCCATATCTGCGTCGACCACAGCGCCGATCGCCGTTACCCTTGAACCTGTCACAGCCTCGACGTGCTCGGTCGTACGCGCCACCTCCGCCGATGGGATCGCAGCAACCAGCTCAAACTCCTCTCCGCTCGCCAATGCCAGCTCGAGTGGGTCGACGCCGAGTCGCTCGGCAACGTCGAACGCACACGGCGCCACCGGGATCCTGTCCGCCTCGAGAACGATCCCGACGTTGCTCTCTTCAGCGATGTGCCAGACGTCCGACGACAGCCCGTCGCTCACGTCTATCATGGCGTGTGGGGTCGCCACTTCAATAAGTGCCTGGGCTTCCGCGACACGAGGCACCGGCGCCAGGTGACGTCGCTTCGCATCAGGCACGCCCCCGTCCTCCGGCAGGCAGCCCGCGAGCGCGCGCAGGCCGGCCTCCGATCCACCGAGCTCTCCTGTCACGACAAGTGCGTCGCCCACGACGGCACCCGCCCGCGTCACCACGTGTTCGCGGCCGACGGACCCCGTGAGCGCGACGGATACCACGAGGCCGGCGGGCGAGCTCACCGTGTCTCCGCCGACGACCTCGGCTCCGTAGCGGCGGCACACGTCGAGCGCGCCGCGATAGAGCGCGTACACATCATCGTCTGTCATGTCGGGGGGAACGCAGATGGAGAGGACCGCGCGCGTGGGGAACCCGCCCATGGCGGCCACGTCACTGACGTTGGCCACCATGCACTTGGCGCCTATCTCCTCGAACGTCGCGTAGTCGCGGCGGAAGTGAACGTCCTCGACGAACGCGTCGCAGGTCAGAAGCTCCAGCTGCCCGGGCGGTTTGTAGACCGCCGCATCGTCACCCAAGCCGACCAGCGTCCCGTGACCGGGTGGTCCGACGGCCTTTCGGATCCTCTCTATGAGATCGAACTCGGCCACGCTACCGCTCCCGCTCCGTCATTGCCGTGGGTGCCGATCACGCTCCGGAGCCTCGACTCCGCCCTGGGTTCTCTGCTACAGCTCTTCCAGGCAGATCATGGCCGCGCGCGCCATCACGGCCGCGCCGACCCACAGCCCTTTCTCGTCGATGTCGAATTTCGGGTGATGCCAGGGGTGCACGATGCCCTTCTTCTTGTTGCCCGTCCCGAGGCGCAGCATCATACCCGGCACCTCGTTGACGAAGTAGGCGAAGTCCTCACCGCCCATCGACGGCTCGTCGATCTCGACGACGCTGCGCTTACCGAAGAGCTCCTGCGACGCGCGTCGCACCACCGAGGTGATCGCGGTGTTGCACGTCAGGATGGGATACCCGTCTCTGAAATCGAACTCGTAGCCACCACCGGCCGACTTGGTGATCTGGTTCGTCAGGCGGTCAATCATCTTCACGCCCTTGCGACGGTCCGCGGCGTAGAGCGTCCGGAGAGTTCCCTCCATGTCGACCCGGTCGGCGATGATGTTCTGCCTGTATCCACCCTTGATGGTCCCAATGGTGACGACCACGGGATGGGTGGGGTTGATCATCCTGCTCGGGATGGTCTGGAGCGCAGTAATGACCTGCGCCGAGAGGGCGATGGCGTCCACGCCGAGGTGAGGCTTGGCCCCGTGAGAGGCGGTGCCGAGTACGGTCAGGGTGAAGTCGTCCGCCGCCGCCATCATCGGTCCTTCTCGAAGACCTATCTTCCCGGCCGGTACGGTGGGGTCAACGTGAACCCCGATGACGAAGTCGACCTTCGGCTTTCTGAGCACGCCCTCCTTGATCATCGGCATGGCGCCGCCCGGCGGAGCTTCCTCAGAGGGCTGGAAGAAGAACTTGACGTTCCCGCGGAGGGTTCGCCGCTCCTTGGCAAGGAGCATGGCCGCACCCAGAACGGTGGTCGTGTTGCCGTCGTGCCCACACGCGTGCATCACGCCGTCGACCCTGGACTTGTATGGCTTCGTGTTCTGTTCCGTGATGGGCAGAGCGTCCATGTCGCCCCTGAGCGCGACTGTCTTCCCGGGAGCACCACCGCGCAGGAGACCGACGACCCCCGTCTTGGCGACTCCCGTCTTGACCTCGATCCCCGCCTGCCGCAGCGTCTTCGCGACGAACTCCGACGTGCGCTTCTCCTGATACGCAAGCTCTGGATACATGTGTATCTGTCGCCGGATCCTGGACAACTTCGGCGCCAGGCTCTCCGCCTTCTCGACCAAACCCTTAGGCATCGTCCCTCCAGTTCATCAGTCTTCCTGCTGCTCGTCCCCGGAACCGTCCTTGTCGCGTGCTCGTTTGGCCTGCACCGCGCCCGCGGCCCCTGCGATGATGAAGAACACGCCGGCCCCCATGAGACCCCAGTTGTCCGTGCTTATCCCCACCGCCACCAGCCCACACCCGATGACGATAAGCGCGACCAGGTTGGGCCTTCGCTTCTTCCCTGCCACAAGTTACTCCCGTTCTTCCCGGTTCACCGGTTCGCTTCACCCATCTCCATCAGTGCGTATGAGATGTGATCGAGCACGTCACCGGCGATCATGCCGGCCTCACCGAGAGCCTCAGCCGCTAGGTCGCCCGCCAGCCCGTGGACGAAGGCGCCGAGAGCCGCCGCTTCCATCGCGGCGACGTGCTGTCCCAGAAACGCCGCAATGATGCCGGTCAGGACATCGCCGGTTCCGCCCGACGCAAGCCCGCTGTTCCCGGTGGGGTTCATGTAGAGTTCGCCCGATGGTGCAGCAATGATGGACCCTGCGCCCTTGAGAACCACCATCGCGCGCGCCTTGGCGGCCACGTCCCGCGCGACCCCCTCGCGGTCCGCAAGCACCTCCCCCACCGTGCGTCCGGCCAACTTCGCCATCTCTCCGGGGTGCGGCGTCAGAACAACCGGCGCGTCGCCCGTCCTCTGTCCGACATCCTCCGGCGTGAGCGCGTTCAAGCCATCCGCGTCGATCACGCACGGCACCCGCACCTCCGCCACGACGGACCTCACCAGCGACTGCGTCTCAGGGTCGCGTGAGATGCCGGGGCCGAGTGCTAAGGATTCCGCGTTCTCGAGCAGTTCGCGGATGTCCGGAAGGGACTCGGGTGAGAGCGACCGCGCTGCGGTCTCCGCGAGCGGCCTCGTGATGACCTCGGTGAGCTTAGTTTCCATGATGTCGTTGAGACTTGACGGCGCTCCCAGGTAGACGAGCCCCGCTCCGGTACGCAGCGAGGACGCTGCCGTCAGAGCTGCGGCGCCCGTGTAACCCACCGATCCAGCGAGGACGACGACCGTGCCGAAGGTTCCCTTGTGACCGTCGAACGGCCGCTCGGGCAGAAGCTCGGCCGCTTCCCGCATCGTCAGGATGTTGTCCCGCACTCCGACCTGCTCGATCGCCTCCTTCGGAACCCCGATGTCGACCACGTGCAGCTTCCCGACACAGGTGCGACCGTCACCGGCGTAGAATCCTCTCTTCGACAGGCCCATCGTGCACGTCCAGGCGGCCCTGACGCACTCGCCCTCCGCGATTCCCGTCGTGGCGTTCAGACCCGAGGGAACGTCGACCGCCAGAACCGGGCGGCCGCAGACGTTCATCTGCCCAATCACCGTCCCGGAGAGCCCCCGTGGAACGCCGCTGAAGCCCGTGCCGAAGACGGCGTCCACGATGAAGTCGCTCTTCGCCAGCACCTCGACAAACCCGGCGACCGAACGGCCGTCGGAAAGCTCCACGACTGTCTCGCGTCCAAGCCGGTCGAGGTTCGTACGGGCGTCGCCGCTGACGTCGTCGCGGTGGCCCACCAGATAGATAGAGACCGTCGCCCCGAGCCTCTGAAGTTCCCGCGCGATGACGAACCCGTCTCCTCCGTTGTTCCCCTTCCCGCAGACGACCGTTACGGCACGACCCTTCTGAGGTCCGATCTCGCGTTCGATGAACCTCACTGTCCCCAGTCCTGCGTTCTCCATCAGCTTGAGCCCCGGGATTCCGAGATCATCGATGCACTCGGAATCGATGGCCCGCATGACGTCGGAAGTAACGAACTTCATGGTGTCGGTCCTTTGTTGTGGGGCGGTCCTTCGCTGCGCGGCGGAGCTCAGTCCTCTATGACGACCACGGCGGCCGCACTGCGCCTGGAATGCGTCAGGCTGACGTGCACTCTCCCCTCACCGAGGAGTTCGACGCAACGGCCGTGGGTAACGACAGAGGGCGCGCCACTCTCCTCGTGGACGACCTCAACGTCGGTCCACCGTATGCCCGGAGCGAGCCCCGTGCGCAGGGCCTTCAAAAAGGCCTCCTTCGCCGCGAAGATAGCTGCGTAGGAGGCCATCCTGTCCTTGAATCTCTCGCAGTGCCCGATCTCACGCTGCGTGAAGAGACGTTCGAGAAAACCGGGCCTTGATCTACCTACGATATCCGTGAAGTGATCGAGCTCAACGACGTCCGTCCCGATCGCCCGGATCATGCGTCCCTCCCTACTTCTTCCCCTCCATCAACTTGTCGACTATGCCGACCAGCTGCGAGATGTCGTCAATCTCATAGTCGGCCCCGGACACCGCGGCGCCCGAGGTGTCGCCGTAGCGCGCGTAGACGGTCTTGATGCCCACGCCCGACCCTCCGACCATGTCGCGCTCGGGCCAGTCCCCGACCATGATGACCTCGTCGGGGCGCATGTCGAGAAGCTCGATCGCCCTTTTGAACGGGGCGGGATCCGGCTTCCGGACAGCCGTATCCTCGAACGTGATCACGTGGTCGAAGAAGTGGGGCAGCTGCAGGTAACAGAGCCGCGACCACGCCTGATAGCGAGGCGCGTCCGACAGCACGGCCAGCTTGAGGCCGCGCTTCGCGAGTGCGAGCAGGGTCTTCTTCACGTGAGGGTAGAGAACAAGAGTATACTCGCGGCCGCGGCGGTAACCGATGATGGCGGCGGTGTGAATCATCGGGTCGATCTCTCCGAACTCCTCTTCGAGGAATCGATCGAACACCCTCTGATCCTCTATGCCCTCGCGATCGTAGATGTCGAACAGCTTGTGCTTCGCGTCCTCCGCGGACATCCGGAGGCCGGCGTCGATCATCCCCTCTATCGCCGCATCGATCGAGACCTCCTTCATTCTCATGAAGTCGGTCAGCGTGTTGTCGAGGTCGAATATGACCGCTCGGAGCATACTACCTTCCTGCGTCGAGGAACGAGCACGGGCGAAGCCTGGAATCTCAGAAGAAGCACCACCCCACCCAGCAACAGGGGTCCCGCGGCCTACTTGGCTGCCTCGTTGACCCTGGAGCCGCGGCTGATTTCGCCGTTGTCGATTCTCAAATGAAAACCACAACTCGGATTGGAGCACACCCATGCCTTGTAGGTAATCGCCGCCCCGTCTCGCCCGTAGTCCGAAAGCGGAATCAGGACTCCCTTCTCACACTGGCGGCATGCAGGAAACGTATTCGGCATCTCAACACCTCCCATCCCTATATCGTATAGCTCCACCCGTGCTCTCCTTGCTTTCTGGCTCTTCCGCTATCTGTCGCGCTTGGCGCGCGCCGCAGCGTGATGCGCCAGCCGGGTCGGCTCGGGCAGACGGTAGCCCCGTCCCGCCTCCAGAACCCACTTCACGGCGGTTTCGACCGTGATCCTGTGGCCGGGCGACACGAACAGCGGTTTGGTATTGTCCTTGGTCCGCAGCACGACACCGACCTTCTTCCTGTGCAGACTGAGGGTCCGCATCGCGCCGCGCTTCTGCTTCGGCTCCTTGAACTCACCCACGAGTCTGGACTTCGCGCAGCCTATGGAGGGCTTGTCCAGAAGGACGCCCATGTGCGCCGCCAGCCCCAGTCCGCGCGGATGGGCTATGCCCTGACCGTCGAACATCACGAGGTCGGGCTCAAGTTTCAGTTTCTCGTAGGCTTGAAGCACCACGGGCCCCTCACGGAACGTGAGCAGTCCGGGCACATAGGGAAAGACGGGCTGCTGCGCGGCCGACGCAACCTCTACCGGCTCCATCGTCGCAGCATCGAGCACGACGATGGCCGCGTAGAGGAGGTCGCGCCCCCTCGCAAAGGCGACATCGACGCCAGCAATGAGCGCCGGGTCGTCCGGATCGTCCTCAAAGAGCAGTTTTCGGGTCAGCTCCTCCTGGATCCGGAACGCATCCTGAACAGACACGACCCAAGGGTGAATTTCAGCCACCATCATCCGCATCTCCCAATCACAACACAAGATAGCCTATCTCAGGAATCGGTGGAAGTCAATTCGAAACTCATGGTAGTATCCGCGCCATGCTATCAACAGAGGGCATCCGCGAAGGGGAAGACCCCCGGCGGAGAGCGTTGCGCCACGAGAAAGGGAGGGTCACGTGAGACGAGGATTCTTGGTCACGTTTGGGGTCATCGTGGTCGTCGCCATTGCCGTGTTCATGTGGTGGCTGCCGGCCTACAAGGAGTCCGAACTCCAGAAGCAGATCGCCTCCATCGAATCGATGGAGGACCTGACGGCCAAGAAGGAGGCCGCCCTTATCTTCCTGGTCGGACATCAGATGGCCGACCGGGAGATCCTTCTGAGGGCGCTCGACGCGGCCGCCGATGAGTTCCGCAACTCCGACGACAAGGAACCGCTCCTCGCGCTCTACCAGGGGCTTTATGAACAGGACCTCACACCCTGGCTTCGCTACCGCATCATCTCCAGGCTCGACCGAGGGCTCATGGAGACGGGTTCCGAGGAGAACATCGCGAGAGCGGAGGTCCTGGCGCGCGAGATGATCGACGTCAACGACGCGCCGATGGAGCCCTACCACTGGATCGTCTACTTCCACCAGCGGAGCGAGCTCACGGACCCCGAACTGATTCTTCAGGTCGCGCTGGCGGCCGAGAGGGCCACGGACAGGGACGACTACGGTATGTGGGGGTCGATGCTCGACATGGCATACAGGAGGCTCCTGACCCCCATCGTCGAGGAACAGGGTCTCGAGGAGGCGCTTTCCCGCTCGCAGCTGCTCGCGGAACAGACCGAGATCCCGATGGCCCTTGCGGCGCTCAACGCCGCCATCTACGACATCGCGATCTCGGAGAACGAGGGTCGGGCGATCGAGGCCGCCCAGGCCATGGCCGAGCTTGACGGGCTGACCGATTCCAACGTCATGAACCGCGTCGCCTACGATATGGCCGAGCGGGGCCTCGCCCCCGACGTCGCGGTAGCGCTCAGCAAGAAGGCCTTGGGGCTCGCGTCGTCGAGGTATGACAGCACGATGGTCCTCGACACGGTCGGATGGGCCCACTACGCCGCCGGCGACTACGCGGAGGCAGCGGGGTATCTCGAAGCCTCGATCGACCTCATGGACGAGACGCTCACGTCGGACAACGAGACCGTGCAGCACCTCCTGATGGCGTACGATTCGGGGAGCATGACCGACGAGGCCATCGAACTTCTCGCCATGGTCGCCGCGAGATCGGTCGACGCCGACGACCCGGCCCGCAGGAACCTCGCCGCGCTGCTCGTCCAGCGCGACGGAGACGCCTCCACCATGGAGGAGTTGATCGCCGGGCTGCGCTACGAGGGAGTGACGGCAGCACCGGCGTTCAGTCTTCAAGGCGCTGATGGTGCGATGGTCAGCCTGGACAGCTTCAGCGGAGATATCCTCGTCCTCAATTTCTGGTCGTATGGCTGAGGAGCGTGCCGCGTGGAGTTTCCACGCCTCGTTGAGCTTCACAACAAGTACGAGGGACTGGGAGTGCAGTTCATTTCGATCGACTCGGGTGAGGACAGCGCCAAAACTGCGAGCTTCCTAGAGGAGAACAACGCCAGGCACACCCTGCTGAGCGACACGGACGATAAGGTCTCCGACGCCTACAGGGTCTTCGCCATCCCGGTGACCGTCCTCATCGATCAGGAAGGCAGGGCCGTGTTCAGACACCTGGGCTACACGGACGAGATCGGGGACCGCCTCGACAAGGAGATAGAGACACTGATCGTCTGGAGAGACGCGGCCTAGAGCCCGCTCGGGCCGACAGCCGAAGCATCACCGGGCACCGAGCCCCGCGCGAGAATGACACTCGCGCGGGGTTCTTCTTGCCTCCTCTTGACAGTTACTCTCTTCCCGGTTAAACTTCGATAGGCGTCGAAGTGTCGAATCTGTGGTGCGTAGAAGTTGGCGCACAGAACCTGCAGAAGCGCCGGAATCTGTCCGAAAGGGGGTGAGGAACGTGGACGAGAAGAAGTGCAAGGTCATCATCAAGTGCGCGTCCGGAGACGAGTGCCGCATTCCGGTCGAGAGCTGCTGCGAGGAGTCCGACGGCAGCAGGACCGTCGTCATCAGGTGCGGGACGAGTGATTCGGCAGAGGTGGACTGCTGCCCCGAGGAAGACAAGTAGCTCCGTGGGTGGGGCGGGTCCCGAGCGTTGCGGGGTCCGCCCGCCCCGGATCACCGACCTGGTGCGGCTGGTGCCGAGCCCGGGAG
>DAOWER010000021.1 GCA_030638405.1 Candidatus Eiseniibacteriota bacterium
TCGTAGACGTAGTTCCTGAACTCGCCGCCGACCTGTGCGTACTCGAGCACGCACAGGGCCGGCTCGTCGGTGGTCCACGTCGCGACACCGCCCGAATATGCGAAACCCGTCACGACCGGCGGATCCGGATCCTGTGACGGGTCGAACGGGTTCGTTTCGTTCTTTGCGCAGCCCGCCGCGAGCACCAGTGCGAGGGCGACAAAGGCCACCGGCCAGAGCCTGGTTCGTCTCATGGTCGTCTTCTCCTTGTGTCTGTCTTACGCTGTAGGAAAGACATGGCGGGGTTTGGCATTCCCCGCCAAGGCACGTGATTGTAGGCCGATTTCGGACGAAAGTCAAGAAGTGAGGGTGGACTCAGCCCACCCTCACACACCAGTGGGATGCGGCGGTGCCGGCGAGGTTTCTCTTGCGGGGCGGCGCGCTATTCTCGACCGCCCGTCGAACCGTAGGCCGTGAGGTCGGGCACCTCGTCGAGCAGTGCGCCGCTCGCCGCGTACACGCGGAGCGACACGCTCTCGTGGTCGGCATCGAACACGCAGTAGTGGTTGACGGGCGCGAAGGCCGCGACCTTGTCCACCCAGGGTACCGACTTATCCTGCGCGTAGAACGGAGCCCCGGCGCCTCCGCTCACAATATGCCACACGGGGTGAACGAAGCCGGGGTTGACGTCGGTATCGATGAGAGTCCGGCTGTAGTTGTGCTCGTCGCCGGACATGAACGCGACGACCTTTGAGCTGCGCGCCAGGGCGCCCCAGAACCGGTCGCGCATGTCGATGACGTCGCCCAGGGGAACCGTGAGGTCGTTGAGACCTCCCTCGTGTCCCTTCCCCGGCTCACCCCAGAACATCGCGTCGTACAGATGCCCGCCGTTCGGGAACGCCGGCTCGTGTGTGAAGACGAACACCCAGTCGATGTTCTCGTCGGCCTGCGCGGCCGCCAGGTCCTCTTCGAGCCACTTGAGCTGATAGGGAAGAACGTATCCCTCCCGGTTGCCGCCCACCAGGCGAAGCGCGAGGGCGGTCCCCTCCTGGTCGCTCGGGAATCGCACGGTGGTGCCGTCATACATCACGCCGGTGAACCAGTAGTTCGTGTTGATCGAGATGAAATGGCAGTTTCCCCGGTTGAAGGAATAGACGGTCTCCGCGTAGTCGGGACCCGCAACGACGGTGCCGTCGAGCGCCCTCTCCTCCGGACGCAGGCTGAAGCCGTAGCAGCTTCCGGTCAGATTCGTGAACTCGCTCGAGAACACTGACTCGAGACTCTCCGACCCCTCGCGATCGCGATGGATGATGAACCTGTTGTCCGGATGCCCGGGCTCCGGCGCCGACAGATAGTCTCCGAGCTGCTCGTGGTTGCCCACGCCCTCGTAGATGGGCAGCGAGAACGCGACTGAGCCTGCCGCCCTCTTCCACGAATCCAGTTCGGACCGAAAGGCCTCCTCCGACGTTGTGTAGCCGTCGACGAGGTCGCCGCCGAACAGCATCAGGTCCACTTCCTTTGAGACCGCGTCGGCGAGGACGGCCTTGAACGTCGCGTGGTTGACTCCCTCGAGCGAGTGCTCGCATCCCCCGGCCCCGCCACGGCTGTCCGAGGCGTATGCGAAGCGGCAGCCCGCCGCACCATCCTCCGGGGCGGTTCGGACGCGAAAAGGCCCAGCGAGGGCGTCGTCTGGACCGTAGCGGACGCGGTACTCATAGTCCGTGTACGGGCGCAGGCCGTCCACGGCGACCTCATGGGTCAGCGCCACCTTGGGGTCGAGGACGACGGTGTCCCCGAGCACGACCGCGCCGGCGGCCGGAGTGTCGGTCTCCCACGAGACGACGAACGAGTCGGGTCCTACCAGGTCGATGAATGGCCCGAACGTCAGGGTCGAGGCGAGGGCGTACTCGCCCGTCTTCCTCGGACCGTCCCTGGTGTAGCGGAAGCGCCTGTCGTACAGACCGGCGGAACCCCAGCGTGGGTCGTAGACCTCGACTCTGTATGCGACCTCTCCTCCCCCGTCCTCGATGTAGTGCAGATCGTACGACGACGACTCAAGCCTGGAGACGTCCACCTCAATGCGATGAACCGTCGCGGTCTCGCCCGACTCGAGCCGCTCCCCGGCGACCTTCCGGAAGAGCGCCTCTCTGACACCACCCGCCAGGGTGATCGGTCCGAAGCGTATGACAGCCGCGGGAGTGGGAACGCTCGTCCCGAACTCGATGATCGCGCGCGCGCCCTCGAACCCGATGACGGAAGGACCTTCCACCAAGAGACGGCCGGCATTGAACTCGATCGGCTGGAAATCGTCCATCGCGATGTCCTGGAAACAGTGCGCCGTGGTGCCCTGGAGGTCGTCCGACGCTATGCTGTCAACGGCCGCGCCGCAGCCCGCCAGGCAGACGACCGCGGCCAACAGAGCCGCTCCCGGCGCCAGCACGCTGTCCTTGTGCATTCGAGCCTCCTGTCAGTAGGGCTTCCCGATGGCGGCCGGAGGTCGAGCCCGGCCGATCACTCCGACGAGCGCCACCATGGTAAGTACGTAGGGGATCATCTGAACGAACTGCGTGGGAACCGCCTGCCCCTGGAGCCCCATCTGGACGGCCTCCGCGTAGCCGAAGAGCAGACACGCGGCGAACGCGCCGACGGGATTCCACTTCCCGAATATCATAGCCGCGAGGGCGATGAAGCCCCTGCCGGCAGACATGTTCTTCACGAACTGGTGCGTGTTGAGCGCAAGGAACGCCCCGCCCAGGCCCGCGAACGCGCCGCTCATGAGCACTCCAGCGAACCGCATCGCGTGAACGCTGACACCGAGTGTGTCGACGGCCTCGGGGTGTTCGCCGGTCGCCCGGAGCCTGAGGCCGAAGGGCGTCCTGAAGAGCACCACGTGGGACACGGCCACGAGGGCCAGCGCCACGTAGACGAGCGGAGGGTAGTGGCCGATGACGGTGTTGACGCCGCGCGCCACCGGGCCCCAGGTCTCGGGAAGGGACCAGTGCGCCATGCCCTGGACGGGCGGCGAGTTGGCTGAGCTGCCCCAGATTATCCAGGTGAGGAACTGCGTGAGCCCCATCGCAAGCAGATTGATGGCGACCCCGCTTACGATCTGGTCGGCCTTGAACACGATGGACACGATCGCGTGGATCAGGGAGATGAGTATGCCCGCGAACACGCCCGCGAACACGCCGGCCCACGGATTGCCCGTGTAGTAGGTGGCGACGATGCTCGCGAATGCGCCGGTCAGCAGGATGCCCTCGAGCGCGATGTTGACCACACCCGAGCGCTCCGAAAAGAGCCCGCCGAGTGAAGCCAGTATGAGCGGTGTGGCCATCCTGAGGGCCGAGTCGAGCACCGCCAGTTCGAACATCGCGTGAACCCCCTGTGACGATTTCGGCCGACCCCCGCCGAGCGGCCCGTCGTCGCCTTCCTCCTCCGACCCGCCTCCACACACCCGTGGCCCGCTGCTGCTCACCGGCCGCTACGTCGAACGCCGCCTTCCGCGACCTACCTCCGCGAACCCGTCACGAACCGCCCGCAGCGTCTCGGTAAGCTCGGCCCTCGCGACCACCCGCGCCACGCCCACGTAGACCGCGGTGCCCACGAGCGCCGTTCCTCCAAGCACGACGGCCCTCATGCCCGTGGAATCCGACACGACGGTCGCGGCGAGCCCCCGGATGGTCAGGTAGAGCGCCCCCGCCATCACGCCCGTCGCCAGCACGGTCCCTCCGAATGCCCGGAAGAGCCTGCGGTAGCGGCCCTTCTTGAGGACCGGCGGCAGGACAACGAGGAAGATCGCGAGCTTGAAAACGTGGGACACCGACGTAGCGAGCGCTATGCCCGAGTGCCGGAACGCGCCGATCAGGGCGAACACAAGCCCGATCTTGAACGCGAGCCTTACGAAACCGGCGATGACCGGGGTCTTCGTGTCCTTGATCGCTACGAAGGCGGCGATCATGATGCTCGTGAGCCCGAGCGCCCAGATGGTCGGCGTGTACAGAAGCAGAGCCGAAACGGTGCCCTGAACCGACTGCTCATCGAAGGCGCCCCGCTGGAACACGAGCCTGACGAACGGCTCCCCGAGGAGCGCCATGCCGATGGAGACCGGCAGAAGCACAAAGAAGGCCAGCCGCATGGAGTCGATCAGCTTGTCACCGAGCTCGTCGTACTGCCCTTTCGCCGCGAGCCTCGCGAAGAGGGGGAAGAGAACCACGGAGAACGCACCGACGAGTATCTCCTTCGGAAGATCGATCAGGCGGAGCGCGTAGACCAGACCGGAGATGCTCCCCTCGGCCAGCCTCGATGCGAAGATGCGGTCGATGACGTCGTCGAGCTTCGCGCCGGCCATTCCGATCAGAAGCGGCAGCGCCAGCCTCATCACGCCCCTGAACATCGGGTGCGTGAAGTCGATCCGGAGTCGGATGCTCCTGCGGAGCCGCCAGATGGCCGGCCAGAGCACCGCCGCTCTGGCGACGCTGCCCAGCACCACGCCGTAGGCCAGCCCCCTGATGCCGTGTGTCGCCGTCAGGAAGAGCGCCGCGGCTATCAGTATCAGGTTGTTCAGCGGCATGGTCGCGCTCGGCAAGGCGAAGTTGCCGTGGACGTGCAGCAGATGAGTGCAGATGCCCGAGCCGCCGAGGAGGACGAGGGACAGGAGCATGATCCTCACGAGACCTACCGTCAGCGCCTGGTGCTCGGCGCCGAACCCGGGTGCAACAGCGGAGACCAGCCAGGGAGCCGCCGCGGCCGCGGCCAGCGCCATGAGGGCCATCACGACGAGGAAGCTCCCGAGGAAGGTACCCGCCGCGCGCCACGCCTCGTCCTCGCCGCGCTTCTCGAGAGCCTCCGTGAAGAGCGGCACGAAGCCCGCCCGTATCGGCCAGCGCAGCCAGTGCTCGATGATGGTCGAGATCGTGAAGGCGACGAGGAAGGCGTCCATGACCGCTGTCGTTCCAAACCTGGACGCGACAACGACGTCCTTCACGAGGCCGAGCGCCTTGACGACGATGGCGAATCCGACGACCCAAACGGCCGACGCGACGACTCTCGCGGTTTTGTTCCGAGAGGGACCGCCCTTCGCAGTCGCGTCGCTCGCGGCCCCGTTCGCGGCGGTTCCGTCCTTGTGCGTCCCATCGCTCGGGATCATGCCGCCGACGGCTCCGTTCTCTGGGTCAGACGCGCTCACTACGCCTCCCTCGAAGGTTCGGTGGCAGGCAGAGGGACGCCCGCCGCGCGGCCCTCGCGCGCCGCCGCCCTCCTGGCGAACACCTCGTTCCCCACGACCACCAGAATGATCGTTATCGCCTGCAGCACGAGTATCAGCTCGCGCGGCACGTCTGTGAAGATGTCTACCTCGAGCGCGCCGGTGTTCAGCACGCCGAAGAGGAGCGCCGCGAGGAGCACCCCGAGCGGCGTGTTCTTGCCCAGAAGCGCGACCGCGATGCCCATGAACCCGAGGCCGCTCGAGAAATTGTCCAGGAACCGGTGGCGAAACCCCATGACCTCGTTCGTCGCCACGAGGCCCGCGAAGGCGCCCGAGAGAAGCATCGCCAGAACGATCGTGCGGCGCACGTTGATGCCCGCGTACTCCGCCGCCTGCGAGTTCATGCCCACGGCGCGGATCTCGTAGCCCAGGTTCGTCCTGTAGAGGATGTACCACGCAAGCCACACGGCGGCCAGGGCGAGCACCAGCGAGAAGTTCAGGGGATTGGCCTGGGGCAGCGGGATGCCGATGCGCGACAGCGGCCCCGCCAGCCTCGGCAGGTGGCCGGCGAGCGCTATCTCCGACGTCTGAGGGGTCATCTGCCCGGGCTCGCGAAGCATGTTGATAATGAAGTAGCTGGTGAGCCCGACGGCGATGAAGTTCATCATGATGGTGTTGATGACCTCGTGCACGCCGAAGCGCGCCTTCAGGAGACCGGGCACCGCGGCCCACACGGCTCCTCCCGCCGCCGACGCCAGTATCAAGAGCGGAATGAGAAGCACGGCCGGAAGACCTCCGAGCGCGAGGCCGGCGAGCGTGCAGACGAAGGCGCCGACGTAGAGCTGGCCCTCGCCGCCTATGTTGAAGAGCCCGGCGCGGAACGCGAACGCGACCGCCAGACCGGCGAATATGAGCGGCACCGCATTGAAGAGCACGAGCCCTATCGCGTCGATGCTCCCGAACGCCCCGCGGAAGAGAATGGCGTAGATGCGGAACGGGTTCTCTCCGATGGCAGTCACCACGAGCCCGCCGACGAGGAAGGCCGCCGCGACCGCCACGAGCGGTGAAAGCAACTGCGAGAGCCTGGCGAACCGATTCATCGCGCCCCCGTTGCGTGCCGTGAGCCCGGCGCACCATCAGAGGAGACACTCCCGCGCGCGGTCGGGCCGGCTCCCCCGGTCATTGCGACGCCCAGCTCCTCCTCCCCCACACGGCCACCCTCGAACTCAGCGACGATCTTCCCACCGTACATGACGGCGATGCGATCGGAGAGCGTCATGATCTCCGTAAGCTCCGCCGAGATCAGGAGTATCGCAGCACCCTGGTCTCTCATCTTGAGCAGGCTGGTGTGGACGAACTCGATGGCTCCGATGTCGACGCCGCGCGTGGGCTGGGAGGCGACGAGAAGCGCGGGCCCGCCGTCGAACTCGCGGGCGACGATGAGCTTCTGCTGGTTCCCGCCCGACAGGTGGCCCGCATCCACGTCCGGGTCGCGCGGCCTCAGGTCGTGCTCCTCTATCAGCCGCTCGGCGTGCGTGCGGATGTCGCCGAGGGAAAGAAGACCTCGACTGGAGAACGGCTCCCGGTGATGTCTGCCGAGCACCAGGTTCTCCGCCATCGTGAAGCCGAGAACGAGCCCGCGCGCCTGCCGGTCCTCCGGTATGTGGGCGACGCCGAGGTCGCGGACCTGTCGGGGGGACCTGTTCGTGGTCTCCCTGCCTGACACGGTGACGCTCCCCGCGCTCGCCTTCCGAAGACCGGTGATGACCTCGACCAGCTCCGTCTGCCCGTTGCCCTGGACACCGGCTACCCCCAGAACCTCCCCCGAGCGCACTTCGAGGTCGATCCCCTCGAGCACGTGCGAGCCCTTCCTGCCGACCGCCGAAAGCCGCGAGACCTGAAGCACCGGCTCGCCGAGCCTCGCCTGCTCCTTGGTAACACGGAGGAGCACATCGCGGCCCACCATTATCCTGGCGAGCTCCTCCTTGGTGGTCGCTGCGGCGGACACCACACCCGCCACGCGGCCGTCGCGCATGACCGTGATGCGATCGGCCAGCTCGAGGACCTCTTCCAGCTTGTGCGTGATGAAAATGATGGTCCGCCCGGCGTCACGAAGGGCCCGGAGGATGACGAACAGTTCGCGCACCTCCTGGGGAGTCAGCACACCGGTGGGCTCGTCCAAGATGAGGATCTTCGCGCCCCTGTAGAGCACCTTCACTATCTCGACGCGCTGCTCGAGCCCCACCGACAGGTTCTCTATGAGCTCGTCGGGGTCGAGCGACAGGCCGTACTCCGACGAAAGCTGCCGCACACGCTCGCGGGACGCCGCAGCGTCGAAAAGACAGCAGCCGCGCACGGGCTCGGCACCCAGCACGACGTTCTCGGCGACGGTCAGCGTATCGACCAGCATGAAGTGCTGGTGGACCATCCCCACCCCCTCGCGAATCGCGTCCGCGGGACGGTGTCCGGACAGCTCTCTACCCCACAGCAGGATCTCGCCTCCGTCCGGAGGCGTCAACCCGTAGAGCACCTTCATGATGGTGGATTTGCCGGCGCCGTTCTCGCCGACGATCGCGTGGATCTCCCCCTCCTCAACGTCGAGGTCCACGCGGTCGTTGGCAAGCGCACGCGGGTAGCGCTTCGTTATGCCTCGCATCTGGACCGCGTGGCGTTCCGACATTGAGAGGGCGTCTCCCTCCAGCTACTCCGTCGGCACCGAGATCGTGCCTTCGACGATCGCCTGCCTGGCGTCCTCCACGACCGACAGCATCTCTTCGGTCAGAAGATCTTCGTTGTACTCGTCGACCGCGTAGCCCACGCCGTCGTCGGCGAGGCCGAACTCTCTCAGCCCGCCGCTGAAGTTCCCCTCCACGGCGGACTGGACGGTCTTGAACACGGCGTTGTCCACGCGCTTCACCATGCTCGTGAGCACGTTCCCGGGCGCCATGTAGTTCTGGTTCGAGTCGACGCCGATCGCCTGCCGGTTGACCTCGCGGGCCGCCTCGATGACACCGTTGCCGGTGCTGCCGGCGGCGTGGTAAATCACATCTACTCCCCGTCCGTACTGCAGCAGAGCGAGCTCCTTGCCCTTCGCCGGGTCGGCGAACGCCTGCTGAGGCGTCGCGCCGGCGTAGGCGACCGTCACGGAGACGGCCGGGTTGGCGTACTTCGCTCCCGCGATGTACCCAGCCTCAAACTTATGGATCAACGGGATGTCCATGCCCCCGATGAACCCGATCCTTCCCGTCTTGCTGAACAGACCCGCAATGACACCGACGAGGAACGAACCCTCTTCCTCCCTGAACTTCAGGCCCGCCAGGTTGTCTGGGAGCGTCTCTCCCGGCCTCGGGTCGAAGTCGATGCAGGCAAACTTGACGTCGGGATAGTCGACCGCGACCTTCCGCATCGCATCGCTGAAGAGGAAACCGACGCCGATGATGATGTCGTACTGCGCCTGGGCCAGCTTCCTGAGGCCGGTCTCCCTGTCGGCGTCCTGCCCGGGCTCAAACTCCGTGTGCTCGACGCCGAACTGGTCCGCCGCGTGCAGAAGTCCCCGGTAGGCGGAGTCGTTGAACGACTTGTCTCCCTTGCCGCCGACGTCGAATACCATCCCGACCCTGAGCGCCCCGTCGACACTGCCGGGCTGCTCGGCGCTGCAGCCGCCGAGCATCACGGCAACAGCGGCGGTGATCGCTAAGACGATGAACAGGTGTTCGATGGGCTTTCTCAAGATGTCCTCCCCCCGTCACTCCCTGGCGGTGGTAACGCCCACGTCCGCGGGCGTGCCTCCCGCTCCGCGGGATTCGGCGGTGTCGAGTATCTGTTCGAGTGAACCGTTCGCGCTAGCGCGTCTCATCAGCACGACGAAGGCGACGAGGCCGAGCGCCACCACAAGAGAACCACCCTTGAAGATGAAGTCAAGGCCGAAGATGCCCGCGAAGAACCCTCCTCCGAGAGGACCCAGGATGAGACCAATGCTCATGCCGCTGTTGAAGAGCGCCAGCACCGTGCCCATGCCGCCGAATCTCCTCCCGGCCATCGCGGCCATTCCGATCGCCGCGGGGAACCCTAATGCGCTCACGATACCCGTCGCCACCTGCAGGAAGAAGAGGTGTGTGATCGTCTGACAGTAGGGGATCGCAAGGATCGCGAGCGCGCTGCCCGCCATTCCGAGCGTCATGAGAAGCGGCTTCGAGACCCGGTCGGCGAGCCTGCCGAACGGAATCTGCAGGAACCCGGCGAGCAGGATGTGCGTGGCGAGGAGCAGCCCTATCGTGGACAGCGACGCTCCGAGCGACTCCGCGACGAACGGCAGGAACGGGATAACGACTCCCCTCCCGAGCGCGATGACGGACCGGAAGACGATCAGAGCGACGATCACTCCGTGCGACAGGACATCGCGCACGGGCACGCGCTTCTTCCACCGCTCGCGGTGGATCCCGACCTCCGGAAGCAGGAGCAGAACAAGGAGGAACGCCAGGGCCGACAGAGAGCCCATGACAATGAACGGCGCCGACATGCCGAACCTGTCCGCGAGCGGGCCACCAAGAAGCGGACCGATGCCGAA
>DAOWER010000295.1 GCA_030638405.1 Candidatus Eiseniibacteriota bacterium
GACGCCCCGACGGTCAGGACGGAGATCAGGGTCTCCGAGATGGTCAAGTACGCCGACAACTGCTTCCACGCGCTCAAGGTCTGCTTCGCGAACGAGATCGGCAATCTGAGCAAGGCCCTCGGGATCTCCGACAGCCACAAGGTCATGGACATCTTCTGCCTCGACACTCAGCTCAACCTGTCGCCCTACTACATGAAGCCGGGTTTCGCCTTCGGCGGATCCTGCCTTCCGAAGGACCTCCGGGCCATCGTGAGAATGAGCCAGGAGACCGGCGTGCCGTGTCCGGTACTCTCGGCGGCCGACCCGTCCAACCAGCTTCAGATCAAGCGCGCGATCGACTGCGTCAGGGACACGGGCAGGAGGAAGGTCGGGGTGCTCGGCATGAGCTTCAAGGCCGAGACGGACGACCTCAGAGAGAGCCCCATAGTGCAGGTCGTGAGCACGCTCATCGGGAAGGGCTACGAGCTCTGTATCTACGACCGCAACATCAGCTGGGAGGAGCTCTTCGGCTCGAATCTCGGTTTCCTAGAGCACGAGCTTCCTTACGCACGGAGCCTGATGGCCGAGTCGATCGACGACCTGATCGAGAGGTCGGACGTCATAGTGATCGCCAACGGCGCGGCCGAGTTCAGGGACGTTCCGCTGAAGATGCGCGAGGACCAGGTGCTGGTCGACCTCGTGCGCATAGTGGACGATCCGTCGGTGGCGCGTGGGGAATACATCGGGATCGCGTGGTAGGCGGGCAGCCGCCGCGGGCCCAATCTGTGTGGGGATGGAGTCGACCGTGGGAAAGACGAATCGGATACTCATCATAGTAGAGAACCTCCCGGTCCCGTTCGACAGGCGGGTCTGGATGGAGGCGACTACGCTCAAGGATTCCGGCTACGAGGTCAGCGTCATATGCCCTCAGGGGAAGAACTACCCGGAGCGCTATGTTGAGCTCGACGGAATACGCATCTACCGCTACCCGGCGCCGCCTCCGACCACGACGAAGCTGTCCTACGCGTGGGAGTTCCCATACTGCTGGTTCCAGAGCCTGAAGCTGGCAATGAAGGCCTGGAGACAAGGTGGGTTCGACGCGATACAAGCCTGCAATCCGCCCGACACGTTCTTTCTCATCGGCTCCCTGTTCAAGTTGTTCCACCGCACGAAGTTCGTGTACGACCAGCACGACCTGTGTCCGGAGCTGTACCTCTCACGCTTCGGCGGGAGCCGCTCCGTCTACTTCGGTCTCCTGAGGATGTTGGAGCGGGCGACCTACCGTGCTGCCGACATGGTCATCTCGACGAACCAGTCCTACAAAGAACACGCGGCGACGGTCGGCCGGTTCCCGGAGGGCGACATCTTCGTCGTCCGGAGCGGCCCGAAAGCGTCGCTTCTGGCGCCGGTCGCGCCGCAGCCGGCTCTTCGCAGGGGGAAGAAATTCCTGGTGTGCTACCTGGGAGTCATGGCGCCGCAGGACGGAGTCGACTACCTCCTCCGCGCCATCCGCCACGTGGTCGACGTCGTGAAGCGGAAGGACATCTCCTTCGCGCTCATCGGCTCGGGCGACTCGTTCGGGGCCGTGAAGAAGCTCCGGGAGGACCTGGGTCTTTCGGACTGCGTGGAAATGACCGGACGGATCCCCGACGCCGACGTGGCGAGGTACCTGTCGACCGCCGACCTGTGCGTGTGTCCCGACCCGCTCAATCCTCTCAACGACGTGTCGACGATGAACAAGGTCCTGGAGTACATGATCTTCGGACAAGCAATGGTCTCCTTCGATCTGAGGGAGAGCCACTACTCCGCGCAGGACGGTGCGCTGTACGTCACGCCGAACGACGAGATCGAGTTCGGCGAGAAGATAATCCAGCTCCTCGATGACGAGGCGCTCAGAGAGAGCATGGGGCGCCTGAACAGGGAACGCATCCGGGAAGAGCTCTCGTGGGAGCACACAAGCAAGGAGCTCCTCAGGGCGTACGGCTCCCTCCTGGGTGAGCCCGCGGGGACGGAGGGGCGCTGATGGCGGGCCCTGTCGGGTGCGTGGTGGCGGTCACTTACAGGTGCAACGCGCGGTGCACCGTGTGCGACATATGGAAGAGCGAGTCCAGAGCCGACGAGGAGCTCGCGCCCTCCGACTACGCCTGGCTCCCGCGGTCGCTCCGCTCGGTCAACGTCAGCGGCGGCGAGCCCTTCCTGCGCGACGACCTCGTCGAGGTCGTCGCCACGATCGAGCGGGCCTGCCCGCGCGCGCGGGTGGTCATCTCGACCAACGGGTTCAGTCCCTCACGCATCGAGGGGATGATGGCGGAGATGAGTCACATCGCCGTCAGGGTCTCGGTCGACGCGGTGGGAGAGAAGCACGACGACCTCCGCGGGATCGAAGGTGGGTACGAGAAGGCGATTGACACGGTCAGGCGGCTCAGGACACTCGGTGTCTCCGACTTGGGGCTAGCGGCGACGTCGTCCGAGAAGAACCCGGGCGAGCTTCTTCGGGTGAAGAAGGTCGCCGACGAGCTGGACATCGGCTTCATAGCCAGCGCGGCCCACAGCTCGCCGATCTTCTTCGGCGCGCACGACGAGGACCGACCGACGTCGGGCGAGGCTGTGAGTGAGATCGCGACGATCATGCGCCAGGAGCTCGCGTCGCGCAGTCCGCGCGCCTGGGCGAGGGCGTACTACATGCGGGGGCTCATCGACTACGTTCGCGGGAAGCCCCGCAGGTTGCCGTGCGGTGCCGGAGTCGATCATCTCTACCTCGACCCGTTCGGGGATGTGTACCCGTGCAACATATCCGGTGTCAGGATGGGCAACATCAGGGACGGGAGCTTCGAGCAGATCAGAAGATCGTCAGCGGGTGAGGTGGTCCCCGCGGTGGCAGGTTGTGAGGCGCAGTGCTGGATGGTCTGCACCGTCGGCCCTCCCATGAGACGTCGGCCGTTCCGCCCGAGCGCGTGGATAGCCGGTGCCAAGCTCATGGGGCTTGACACGTCGGTGGACCGATGACAAGCTGTGGGGTCCTTGAGGGGAGCTTGAGCGACGCATGAAGGTTCTCGCCGCGAACAAGTACTACTTCGTCAAGGGTGGGGCCGAGCGTTACTTCTTCGAGCTCAATCGTATCCTCGAGGCACGGGGGCACACGGTCGTGCCGTTCGCGATGCAGCACGAGCAGAATGAAGCGACCGAGTTCGCCGAGTACTTCGTATCGTACGAGGCTTTCGACGAGAGCGACGGGCTCGCGGCCCGAGCGAGAGCGGCGGCCCGCATACTGTACTCGCGGGAGGCGAAGAAGAGGATCGAGGCGCTCGTCGACGGGACCGGTCCGGACGTCGCGCATCTGCACAACATCGCGCACCAGCTGTCGCCGTCGGTCCTCTACGGGCTCAAGTCGCGGGGCGTTCCAGTCGTACAGACGCTCCACGACTTCAAACTAGTGTGCCCGAACTATCAGATGTTCGTGCGGGGCGCCACCTGCGAGCGCTGCGCCACGTGGCGATACTACAGCGCGGTTCTCAATCGGTGCATGCGCGATTCCGTGACCTCGAGCGCGCTGGTCGCGGCGGAGGCCTACGTCCACAAGTTGTTCGGCAGCTACGCCCGCAACGTGGACCTGTTCGTGGCCCCGAGCCGGCAGTTGAGGGCGCGGATGATAGCTCATGGCGTGGACGAGGACCGTGTCGTCCATCTGCCCTACTCGATTGCTCTGGAGCAGTACGAGCCCAGATACGAGTCGGACGGCTACGGTGTGTACGTCGGCAGGCTGTCGGTGGGGAAGGGACTCGAGACGCTTCTCACCGGGCTGTCGAAGGCCAGAGGGGTCAGGTTCAAGATAGTGGGTGCGGGGCCGCTGGCGGAGAGTCTCGAGAAGAGAGCGGCCGCCGAGGAGCTCTCGAACGTCGAGTTCGTGGGTTACAAAGAGGGTGCGGAGCTCAGGTCCTTAGTAGGCGGCGCCCTCTTCGTGGCGGTTCCTTCCGAGTCCTTCGAGAACTCGCCGCTGACGGTCTACGAGGCGTTCGCCCAGGGCAAGGCGGTCGTGGGCTCGAGGATGGGGGGCATTCCGGAGCTCGTTTCGGAAGGGGAGTCGGGGCTGATCTTCGAACCCGCTGATGCCGACGGACTCGCTGCTCTGCTGCTCGAGCTCTGGAACGACCCGGACCGGGCTGTTCGCATGGGCAGGGCGGCCCGGGAGAGGGTGGAGACGCACTTCGGACCCGATGTCCACTACGAGAAAATGATGGCCATCTACGAAAGGGCCATGGCGTGAAGATCGCGATGCTGGGACAGAAGGGCATTCCCGCGACCTACGGTGGCATAGAGCGCCACGTCGAGGAGCTGGGAACGCGTCTGGTGGAGAAGGGGCACGAGGTGACCGTCTACTGCCGTCCCTACTACACGAAGATGCACGGCGACTATCGGGGCATCCGGATCGTGAACATCCCGAGCGTGCGGACCAAGCACCTTGATACCGCGTCGCACTGCGCCCTCGCGATACCTCACATGCTGACCCAGGACTACGACATCGTGCACTTCCACGCGTTGGGGCCGTCCCTGTTCGCGAACGTGCCGCACGTGCGTGGCGCGAGGTCGGTGGTGACGGTCCACGGGCTCGACTGGCAGAGGGAGAAGTGGGGCTCGTTCGCCACGTGGGTGCTCAAGCGCTGTGAGTACACGGCGGCGAAATACCCCGACAGGACCATCGTCGTGTCCAAGGCGCTGCGCGAGCACTTCCGGACGGCGCACGACAGTTGCGTCACCTACATTCCGAACGGGACCGTTCTCCCGCATGTTCGCACGGCCGAGAAGATCACCGAGATGGGGCTCGACCCCGGCAACTACATCCTCTTCGTGGGAAGGCTGGTTCCCGAGAAGGGAGCGCACTACCTTCTCGACGCGTATGCGAAGATGGACACGGACATCGAGCTCGTCGTGGCGGGCGGCACCAGCTTCTCTACCGAGTACGTGGATCGCCTGCACGAGCAGGGCGGAGGTCGCGTCCGCTTCCTGGGTTACGTCTACGGAGACGTCCTGGACGAGCTCTATTCGAACGCGCGCGTGTTCGTGCTCCCTGCCGACATAGA
>DAOWER010000116.1 GCA_030638405.1 Candidatus Eiseniibacteriota bacterium
ACAGCGACGGGAAGGTCAATACGATCACGGCGAGGCGCGGGGAAGAGATCACGTGGGACGGGGGCGAGCCCAAGCACACAGTCAGCATATGGGTCCCGAACAAAAGTGTGTTCGACGCGTGCCATGTTGTCCAAGAGGCTGAGCTGCCGTGTTATAGTAAGATCTCCGGCAAAGCTCCACTTGACACCACACACGAGTACGTCATCTACGACCACACCGACGGTAAGTTCGTGGAGGGCAACTCGCACCCGAAGATCGAGATCCCTGGTGGTTAGCGCTGCCCGCGGAAGACGGTGACTGCCGACACATCTCCCCCCTCGTTCCGTCGAGAGGGCACGAGGCACATCCAGAATCTGCCGAGCCTACAGTGTTGCAGCTGAAATTCCCGAATCGCCGGTCAGGAACCATTGACACGGTCTCTTTTCTGTGGTATCCTTAGCAAACATACTGAGAGTGACGAATCAGGCGGGAAGTGCGCTAGATCGGGTGGTGGCCGGGCGCACATGTCCGGCCAAGTGCACCGGTGTGGCCGGCCGCGCGTTACGGTCGGATGCGACAACACGCCGGAACACGGGGGCGGCCGACCTCTTGCGCGGCTCGCTGCCACGGCAGCTACGGCCAATCCCTGTGACCAGGACGCGCGAGGACCCACAGATGATGAGACCACGGAGAGCTGGGCCTACCCCTGCCGCGCCCATCGCACTGGCGACACTGGTCGCCGTTGCCGTCCTGACCGTGCTTCTCCCCCAGCCCGCCGCGGGCGTCAGGGTCGTCACCTACAACATCCTCAACTTCCCGGGTACTACCGGCGCCGCACGCGAAGACGACTTCCGTACCGTCGTCCAGGAACTCGACGCCGACGTGCTGGTCGTCCAGGAGATACTCAGCCAGGCCGGCGTCAACCAGTTCCTGAGCAACGTGCTCAACTACGACGCCCCTGGCGCGTTCGGAGCGGGACCATTCACCGACGGCCCGGATACCGACAACGCACTCTTCTACCGCGTGTCGACGATCGACTTCGTTTCCACCCAGCAGATCTCCACGGCGCTCAGGGACATCTCCGAATACACCGTCAGACCGGTCGGCTACTCCTCGAGCGATGCCGAGTTCAGGGTTTACTCGCATCATCTCAAGGCCGGCTCCACCTCCACCGACCAGGCGAAGAGACTCGCCGAAGCGACGATCCTCCGCGACCACATGAACGCGTTCCCGGCGGGAGGCCATTTCATGGTCGCCGGGGACCTGAACATAAGGTCCAGCGGTGAGAGCGCGTATCAGAAGCTCGTAGGCAGTGAGGCGAACAACAACGGGCGCGTCAAGGACCCCCTCGACGAACCGGGCACCTGGCACGACAACTACAGCTTCGCGTGGATCCACACTCAGTCGCCACGCACGACGGCGTTCGGCGGCGGGGCGACTGGCGGCATGGACGACAGGTTCGACCAGACTCTGATCTCCTACGCCCTCGATGACGGCGAGGGCATGGACTACGTCGGCGACAGCTACGTCTCCTACGGGAACGACGGCTATCACTTCAATACAGCGATCAACTCGGGAACGAACTACGCGGTGGGAAGCATCATCGCCGACGCCCTCCACGAGGCGGCCGACCACCTGCCGGTCTACGCCGATTTCCAGGTGCCCGCCCGCATAGACGCGCCGCTTGTGCTGGATTTCGGGGAGATCATCGTCGGGACCTATGCCACGCGGGCGATGACCGTGGAGAACACGGCCGAGCTGCCGGCGGACGAGCTCGACTACACGCTCGCTGCTCCGGTCGGGTTCAGCACGGCGAGCGGCCCGCATCAACTCGAGGCAGGCGCCACGGCCGACCACGACGTGTCAATGGACACGTCTGTCACGGGCGCAGCCTCCGGGACGCTCACGGTGTCGTCGGACGACGTCGACAATCCCACGTGGGACGTGTCGCTGTCAGGCACGGCTCTGGACCACGCCTCGCCGTCTCTCAGTGGCGTCGCGGTCCTTCTGGCCGACACGCTCGACTTCGGCGCTCACGGGGGGGGCGAGTTCCCGACGCCGGATTTCAACGTGTTCGATCTCGGGTACTGGGAGCTCCAGGCGGTTCTCGACATCCACTCCGCGGAGATTGAGGGCGGTGAGGACCGCTTCGGGTTCGTCGGGGGATTCGCCCCGCAGAGCGCGGGCACGAGCCCGGCCGTCTTCACGCTGGAGTTCGACGACGGCGGCGCAGCGCCGGGCAGCCTCTACTCGGCCGTCCTGACGCTGCGCACGAGAGACGACACATCGGTCCAGGGCTGGGCCGACCTGGACAGCCTTGTGATTCATCTGAGTGCGTTCGTGCAGAGCGGCTCGTCAGTGCCGGAAGATGAAGCGAGGAGTTTCGGGCTCGCCTTCGGATCCGCCAATCCGTTCCGCGATGAGGCGGCGCTGGCCCTGACGATGCCGAACAACGGACGAGTACTCGTGCAGGTCTACGACGTGACGGGACGCCTCATCCGAACCCTGGTCACCGGTGAACTCCCGGCAGGGACGCACCGCGTGACGTGGGACGGGAGAGACGACCTGGGCAGGCCGTGCGCCTCGGGCGTCTACCTGAGCCGGGCGAGCTGCGGCCGCGACACGGACATTCGGAAACTGGTTCTGCTGCGCTAGCAGGAAACTGGTGCTGCTGTGCTAGCAGGCCGCAATGGGTGACAGACAGATGAGAACGTTGCTCGTCATCGGGATTCTCCTGGCATCCACGGCGGTGGCCTCCGCCGCGCCGGCGGCGCCCGTCGCAGCGCCCGGACCCATGCAGCCGTCCGCCCGGCCGGCGTTCCCAGCGACGCCCGGTCATCTGACGGCACCCCCCCCACGCGAAGTTTTCTACTGCCAGCCTCCGTCATTCGACTACGCGGTGAACGCCTCTACGGCCTACGAGTCGGAGGTCGCCGACGACCTGCCCGCTTCGCTCATAGGACGGGCCATCGGTGAGGTGACGCTCTATGTTACAGAGTGGGGGTTCGGGGAGTGGGTCGAGCCCGCGGGCGTGGTCATCAGCTTCTACGACGGGGAGTGCCCGCCTCCACTCGAGGCCGCGGTCGTCTGCAGCTTCGCATGGAGCGGACTCATGACGAGCCTGGAGCACATGAATCCGCCGGTCAGGATCGTCTACGCGGTCACGGCCGCTCTTCCGGCCCCGATCACGGTGACCCCGGACATGTCGATTGGAGCCTACGTCGTCACGGACTGGCCGCATGAGCCCTACGCGGGGCTGACGCTGACTGAACCGGACGATCTGCACGGGTGCGGGGAGGTGTACTGGGACGACGTAACGCACGGAGCACCGCGATGGACGCCGCTGTCAACGGTGACGGGAATCGCGGCAGACCTCGCCTACTGCCTTGGTGAAACGGGCACGGGCCTCCCGGACGAGATGTCCTGGGGGCGAATGAAGAGCCTGTTCAGGTAGCGGCCGAACCCGGCTACCACGCGTAGTTCAGAACCACGTGGGCCCTCTTGTCCTCCTCCTCATGCTCTCGCGAAGCGAAGATGAACCGACCGGCCACGTGGTCCACCGAGGTGTCCACGATGAGGCCGAAGTTCTCCTCGCCGCCTGTCAGCCAGTCGCTGAAGAAGGTTCCCACGGCGATCTCATACCACCTGTCCTCGTAAGTCGAATGCACGATCGACGCGCCGGTGGTCTGTGGCGAGTCCGTCCAGGTCACCACGAGCTCGTGCCACGACTCGATCAGGCTCCCTACCAGGATGGTCCTAGGCTCCTCGCTGCTTTCTTCCCACGTGTTGTACAGCCGGAGAGTCGCGGTGGAGGGCTCGGCCGTCTCCTCGATACCGACGAGCGAGAAGCGGATGTAGAACCGCTCGTGGAAGATCTCGTTGTTGAAGAGATTGAGCCCGGGCTCGTCTCCGAAGTTCGTGTCAGGGGAGCTCTTGTGGACCTTCGCATCGGCGATCGACCACAGTGTCGCCGTCGCCAGCTTCTTCACGATCACGTCGAACTGGAAGTCCTCCGACGTCGGGAGCACGTGCTGCGAGAACGACCTGTAGCCTTCTTTTGTGACCGTCATGAAGTACGAGATCTGTTCGAGGTTCGGGTACTCGTAGTAGCCGAGCGAGTCGGTTACGACGACCATGTCTCCAATCTGAACGGCGGCTCCCTCCAGGGGGCCAAGCGTGGCGTGGCTCACATAGCCGAACAGACGGGCCGGCCCGATAAAAACAGCCATGTAGATGTCGTGCAGCGTCGATTCCTCAACGGCCACGACCTCGGAGTAACCGGCGTAGCCCCCAGCGGACGCAAAGACAACGCGGTCACCGGGAGGAATGCCCTCCAGACTGTAGGCGCCGTCCGCCGCAGAGACCGCGGCGACACCCTCGCACTCGACAATGGCCCCGGGGATGGGTATCGACGACCCGGCGACCATCACCTTGCCGACGAGCGAGCCGGAGAGGTCCGATGTGAACGCGCACGAATACAGCGAGAGAACGAGTGCGAGCCCGGTCGCAACTGCCAGAGTTCGAGACACGCGCTTTGCTGACATGAGTCCCCCACAACGTCCTGGTGACCTGCTCAAAGGATACACCTTCACTCTACCGTCGTCGTCGGTCGCCGTCAATCTCCGAGAGGAACAGCGCAGGAGCGAGAGACCGGTCCTCCGCTACCCGCCGGTAACCGCGATCTCCTCGAGTGCGATGTAGGGCACGACGCTGCCGAACATACGCTCGTACTCGCTGGAAACGGCGGTGATACCCGTGAGCAGCTCGAACGTGTTGCCCGCGATCATCGTCCCACAGAGCGGTTCCGCCAGCTTCCCGCCCCGGATCATCCTGCCGCCCTTGACAGAACCGGAGAAGTCCCCGCTCACCGGGTCCGCGTTCCCGGAGAACCGCGTCGCCAGCACACCCCGGTCGATCCCCGCGATCATATCGGCGAGCGAGGTCTCCCCCGTCGCCACGACGACGTTGGTGGTCGAGACGACCGGAACGGCAGACGCTCCGCCTCCCGCGTGACCGTTGCTGTGTCGGTTCTCCTTGCGTGCCGTGTAGGCATCGTATAGGAAGTTCCGCAGCACCCCCGCCTCGATGAGCGGAAGCACCGCCGGCTTGAGCCCCTCCCGGTCGAACGCGCTCGTCGCGGCTCCGTCCTTGAGTGTGGAGTCGTCGGTAACGCTGAGAACGGGCGAAGCGACGTCCTGCCCGAGCTTCCCGGCGAATTTGCTGGTCTCACGCTGCACCGAAGAGGCCCTCACGGACGACGTGATCGGATCTATCAATATCTCCGCCGCCGCCTTGGGCGCCAGGATTATCGGGCCCCTGAAGCTCTCACCCTTCACCGCTCCCAGCGAGTTGACGACGTTCTCAGCGAACTTACGGGCCACCGCCTCAGGATCGATCGCGGCCGCTGTGCGGGCGCCGTCGAACTGGAAGTCGAAGGACGAAACGACTTCGCCCTCCTTGGCCATCCCGAAGATGTAGCAGTAGTAGAGGCTGCTTCGCTCCGACGCGCGCACGCCCCGAGACGTTGAGATGGCCTTCTCGCCGCAGTGTCCGGCGAGTTCGCCGGAGTCGACGGTCACCCTGGGGTCAAACTCCCTCGCCGTGTGGAGCATCGTGAGAGTGCGCTCCACCGCTGCCTCGACACCGAACTCCTCCGCGTTCCCGTCGAGGATCCCCTCGAGGGGCTCGATGGGCATCGGGTCCGGCAGCACGTTGTACTCATCGCCTGGCGCACCGGCGGCAATCCCCACGGCCCGCTCGACTGACTCCGCGATGCTCTCGTCATCGAAGCTGTTGACGTACGAGAACCCCAGGCTTCCTCCCTTGAAGATCCTGAGCCCCAACCCGTCCCCGCTCATGCTTCTCGCTATCTGGAGGTCGTTCTTCGAGAGCTCGACGTTGACGTCCCTGACGCGGACGGACATCGCCTCCGCTTCGTCGGCGCCGGCTTTGAGCGCGGCCTCGACCACGCGGTCACACAGTGTCAGCAGGTTCTCCATCGATGGCTGTCCCTTCACTCTACCTTCCTCCTACAAGGAGCTTGCACCTGACGTACGGCCCGCCGCCGTCGACCTTGGCGGCCTGCCCCTTGCCGCAGTAACCGTTGCCTATCGCCCACTCGAAGTCGGAACTGAGCATGTCGACGCTCTTGAGAACCTCGAACGCGTCGCCCGATATGGTCGCTCCCCTGAGAAGCCGTCCCACCTTGCCGTTCTTGATCTCGTAGGCCTCCTGCACCCCGAACATGAACTCGGCGTTCGCGTCCGCCTGCCCGCTTCCGGCCCCGCGCAGCAGAAAGCCGTCATCGACGCTCGCGATGAGTTCCTCGTACGATGACTCCCCCGGTTCGATGTACGTGTTCCTCATCCGGATGAGCGGCTCGTCGTCGTACTGCCAGGCCCTGGCGTTTCCGGTCGGCGGGACGCCGAACATCGCCGCCGTCTCGCGGTCGTGCAGGTACGATTTGAGGACGCCGTTCTCTATCACAACGGTGCGTCCGGTGGGCACTCCCTCGTCGTCCACGAGCACAACGCCCCCCGCGGACTTCTCACCGATGACGGCAGGGCCGCTGTCCACGAGAGTAACGAGCTCACTGGCGACCACCTTGCCCATGCGGTCGGCCGCGGCGGAGCCCGAAAGCACGAAGTCGGCCTCGACGGTGTGCCCGATCGCCTCGTGTGCGAGGAGTCCCACGAGCTCCGGATTGAGGACGACGGTCGCGGCGCCGCCGGGCGCGTAGGGCGCCGACAGGAGGTCCACGGCGACCTTGCCAGCGTGTTCGGAGAGCCGCTCGGGTGTCCACCTGGCGAAGAGGTCGGTCCACCCGCCGGTCACGCCGACTCCCTGGAATCCGACCTGCATGTCGTCGCCGTCACCGGCCACGGCGCTGACCGCGAACTCGAGCTTGGTGTCCTCGATGTGGGCGTCGGCGCCCTCGGACGACACTATCCACTTCTCGTCGACCAGCTCACTGTAGCGGGACATCGCCGAACGGATGCTGGAGGACGACTCGCGGGTGCGGCGCTCCGTGTCGACGACCAGCGTGGTCTTCTCCTCGGTCGAGTGGCTCGCGACCTCCTCCGCGTTTCCGGTCTTGAAATCCCCCACCGCCAACTCGCAGTCCGCGAGCCGCTCGATCTTCTCCCTCCTTCCGGCCGACGACATCTCGGCCGACAGCGTCGCCTCGCGTATCGCCGCGCCAATCCCGTCCCTGTCGAGCCGGTCCGTACTGGAGAAGCCCCACGTCCCGTTCGCGAGCACGCGAACACCCACTCCGCGGTTCTTCCTGAACGCGGCGCTCTCGACTTCTCCCTTGCGCACGGCGATCTGGAGGGCCCGCCTGTCGTGCACCCTCAGTTCGGTCCAGTTCCGCGCGTCACCTACCGCCGCCTTGAGAATCTCCCTCATATGTTCTCCTGTCCAGGAGCGCGCGAGCGCGCCCACGCGACTGACCATCACGCATGCGTACGCCGACTCTTTCGCTGCAGGTCGCCGCGCGATCCGTCCGCAGCGCCCATACTATTTGCCGTCCGGCGGATGCGACATGATCTCAGACACCACCGGTGTGTATACGCGCCCGGTCAGCGGTGGGATCGTCACCGTGACGCTCGCACCGCCGCCGGACCTGTCGATGTTCACCGACTCTCCGGTCACATGGTCCCTGAGCGTCGCGTGAGAGAGACCCGTGGGGCCGCCGGAACCGGATACGTATCGGTGGATCTCATCTCCCAGGACCAGGGAGACCGTCGCTTCCTTCTCGCCCGCGTTCAGCACGACCACGGCGTGATCGTCACCGAGACCGCGACGGAAGGCGAAGACCGCGCCATCCGCAAGGAGTGTCCGGAAATCCCCCCTCGTGAAGCACTCCCGGCTCGTCCTGAGCCTGGCCAGATCCCTGAAGTAGCCGTGCATCTCGACACGTCCGGCGTCTTCGGTCCAGTTCCACAGGAACGGCCTTCTGCAATCGGGGTCGTGCGCCCCGGTCATTGCGACCTCGTCTCCGTAGTAGATGGAAGGCGCGCCGACGTACGTCATCGCGAACAGGACCGCAAGCTTGAGGCGCCGCGCGTCTCCCCCGACGGTCGTCAGGAAACGCTCGGTGTCGTGACTGTCGAGGAGGTTCATCATGGCCCGCACACCCTGGTCGGCGTAGATGAGCCTGCCGGGGGCGAGAGCGCGGTCGAACTCGGACGCTCCGTAGTCCCCGCGCGCTATGAAGGCGAGCACCGGGTCACGGAAGAACTTGTAGTTCATGACCGCGTCGAAGTAGCGGCCGTTGACCCACTCGGGTGAGGCGTCCCACAGCTCACCCAGGATGTACGCGTCCGGATTGGCGGACCGAACCCTCTCCCGGAAGAGCTCCCAGAACCAGAACGGCACCTCTCCCGCCACGTCGAGTCTGTAGCCGTCGATGCCCACCTCCACGAGCCAGTACTCCGCCACGTCCAGCAGGTGGTTCACGAGCGGCCAGTTCGGGCTCGCTTCGGCGATGTCGATGACCGACTGCTCCTTCGGGTTCGCCCTGCTGAGATCGAAGTTGAGATTGGGCATCGCCCCGAATCCCCACCAGCAGTCGTAGTAGTCGAGCGGGTTCGCCGGCGCATTGACGATGCCGCCCGGCACCGGCCACTTCTTCCACTCGTACCAGTCCCAGTACTCCGATTCCTCGCCCTTCTCCCTGGCGTCGACGAACGCCCAGTGTGTGTGCCCGCTGTGGTTGATGGCCAGGTCGATCACGACCCGCATTCCTCTCTCGTGGCACTCGGAGACGAACGCCGCGAACTCCTCGTTTGTGCCGAAGTGGGGATCCAGCTTCCGATAGGTTGCCGCGTCGTACTTGTGATTGCTCTTCGATTCGAAGACGGGATTGAAGTAGATGATCGTCACGCCGATATCTTGCAGATAGTCGAGGTTCGCTCGAACGCCCTCGATGTCTCCACCGTAGAAGGAGTTCCAGTCCGGCTTCCCGTCGGTCTTGTACGGGCTCCTCACAAGCCCGGCGACGTCGTACCAGTCATCCACGAGATGGAAGTACTCTCCGTTCGTCTTGCCGGACGGAGGCAACTCTGTGACTCCCTCGTAGTACCACTCGGAGAAGTCCGGGTCGTTGTCGGGCTTCCCGTTGGCGAAGCGCTCCGGGAATATCTGGTAGATGACGCCGTCCTTGACCCAATCGGGGGTCCGGAAGGCCACCTGCCCTGCGGCGTCGAACTCGAAGGGAGCGGGGACGCCCGGGGGCTCCGAATGCGGGCCCGCACGATCCAGCGTGGCCCGGGACTCGCCGTCAACGAGGACGAAGTGGTAGGCGAAGCGAGGCGAACTCAGTTCGAGACGGTAGTAGTCGTACGTCCCGTCCGTGTCGAACAGGAGCATGGGGTCGCCGTCCGCCGGACTCCCGCTGCGCCCGGCGTTCTCTCCCGCGGCTTCCGGGCTCCCGCTCCAGAGCAGGCGGACCTCCTCAACGTCGCCTCTCCAGGCGCGGGTGCGAATGGCGACGGTGCCGTCCGTACCGACCGAGCGTTCCCACGCGGTCTCACGATGAGCGAGGCCGTCGAGGAACACGCGCCCGTCGCCTCTCGACAGGTCCAGCCCGGCGAACGACTCGTCGACATCGATCACGGAGTTCTGCCCACCGAAGCCGTCGGGCAGGAAACGCTTGGCCTTCTCGTCCGTGATCCACTCGCCGTCGGCGACGAACTTGTACCGATACTCGCCGGGCGGCAGCGGAAGGGTGACCTCGTAGCGACCCGTGTCCAGGTGCATCGGCGTCGCATCGGTGCTCCAGCCGTTGAACGTGCCCGCCAGGAACACGTGATCGAAGGGTCTGTGAGCGGTGAACGTGAACGTGACGCGCTTGAGAGCGGACCCGGTTCCCCCGTCGGCGCCGAAGGCCAACACCGGAAGCGCGAGCAGCGCGACGAGCGGCAACGCAATGGCACGCGCGAGCGTCCTTGACATCTGTGTCTCCTCCATCGGGGCTGGAAGGCGCGCCGGCTGCGCGCCTCGATCGAAAGGGTGATCTTCTGAGCAGGGGTGGTTCCGAGATTCTACCGGAATGCGGGACGAGCGGGCAACCGCAAAGCGGGGAGCCCAGAAGCGACGGCGGAGCGGCCGGGGAGCCGCCGGAACGCGACGGAGCCCGGCCATCGTTCTGCCGGGCTCCAATACCGCCGCTTCCGCTCGCGACTACACTTCCTCGAACTGGTCCTTTCCCGCCCCACAGACCGGACAGACCCAGCCATCGGGAAGGTCCTCGAACGGCGTGTTCGGCTCGACGCCACCGTCGGGGTCTCCAACCGCAGGATCGTAAACGTAGCCGCAAAGAGCGCACTTGAATTTCTTCAATCGGGCATCCTCCGATTACTTCCTGGCCTCTCGTGCCTTCTTCTTCCTCAGGTTCTCGAGTCTCCTCGAGATCTGCACTACGTGGCTCTTCTCCTCATCGATGAGCCGGGAGAGTGCTTGCCGCGTCGAGCGCTTCTTCGTGGCGGCGAGCGCCTCCATGTAGTAGAGGACGGCGTCCTTCTCCACCGAGAGCGCGAGTTCGAGCGCACGTTCGGCGTTGAACTTGCCACGCGCGAGCTTTTCCATCTTACCGAGACTGGAGAAGATACCTCCGTCTACGAGCGAGCAGACGTACTTGGACACATCGGCGTCGTGCTCCGCGGGACCGGAGCCCATGCCTCTGCCGGTCTTCATCTCGAGGGACTCGAAGAACGCGAGATGCTCCCTCTCGTCTCGCGCGAGTCGGCGGAACACCCGTTTGGTCGCCTGGTCGTCC
>DAOWER010000099.1 GCA_030638405.1 Candidatus Eiseniibacteriota bacterium
GGTGACGAGGGCTTTCTGGATGGAGAGGTGGAGACCAAAGACGGTAAGTGCATCCCCGTGACACTGGCGCTCCTCAAGGAGAACGACGACTGGAAGATCTACCAGATCGACTGGTACGGCCCTGAGTCCTCCGAGGGAATCGTCTGCGGCACCCCTTCCACAGAGTAGACCTGCAGTCATGTGATCTTGCCGGAAGCCCGTCATTGCTGGCGGGCTTCTTCACGTGTAGGTGCGACCGGGCATGAGGGTTCGCCGGAGGTCACGCGGCAGACGCCGGCCGCGAGAGCGCTTCTGCAATACTCTTGCGACAAGGCGGAGCTTGTGGTATCATCGTGCGGCGAGTGGCTGTCAGTCGGTAAGGTGGAAGCGTACGAACAGACCGGAGGCTTCCACCGCCAGGTTGCCTGCGGCCGTCAGAAGGCGCTCGCGAAAGGAGGCGACGGAACACCGGGAGCGCGAGGCATCCTTCGACACGGCTCCTTGAACCAGGTGAGGCGGCGACGTCTTGCCACATATGTTGGGAGGGCTAGGAGAGTGAAAAGACTAATCGTCCTTGCGGTAGTCTTGTCGCTGGCCGTTCCTGCGGCGGCGGACTGGTATCCGGGGCAGCCGGCGAAGTGGGTGCAGTACCCGGACCTCGAGCCGACCGGGATGGACGTCAACACGTCCTTCCCGTTCTACCTCCTGGCAGATGACTTCCTATGCACCGAGACCGGTCCGATCACGGACATCCACATCTGGGGTTCGTGGTACCACGACTACCTGCCCGGTGGGTTTGACCCCTACGGTGTCACGTTCACGCTCAGCCTCCACGCAGACATTCCTGACTCCCAGAGTCCCACCGGATACAGCATGCCGGGCGAGATTCTCTGGATGCGGGAGTTCCACGGTCCCGCCGGGGACTTCGTTTCGATGATATGGGCAGAGGGGATCGATGAGGGGTGGATGGAGCCTCCGGACGGCTACGAGTGGCCCGGCGACCATGTCTGCTGGCAGTACAACTTCTTCATCGATGAGGCGGAGGCCTTCATACAGGAGGGGACGCCAGACAACCCGGTCGTCTACTGGCTCGATGTGCAGGCGTCACCGCTGGACGGGGAGGCCTGGTTCGGCTGGAAGACCTCGCTGGACCACTGGAACGACGACGCGGTCTGGGGCTACGGGCCCGAGCCCTACTTCGGGCCGTGGTTCGAACTCAGATACCCGCCGCAGCACCCGTGGTGGGGTGAGTCGATAGACCTCGCGTTCGTCATCACCACGATCGAGGACGATGGATTCGACTGGGGCGACGCGCCCGATTCACCGTACCCGACTCTCTTCGGGAGCAACGGCGCGAACCATCTGATCGTCCCCGGTGTGTACATGGGCGTGAGCGTGGACGGCGAGCCGGACGGTCAGCCGAACTTCAACGCCACCGGCGACGACATTGCCGGAATCGACGATGAGGACGGCGTGGTGTTCCTGACTCCTTTCGTCCCTGGCACCACCGCCACGGTCGACATCACGGTTTCCCAGGCTGGCTACATCGATGCATGGTTCGATTGGAACGGCGACGGCAGCTGGACCGGCGAGCAGGCTCTGACGGCCTACTACCTGTCTGTAGGTACGACTTCTGTTCCCATCGGCGTGCCGGCGTCGGCGGCCCCCGGGCTCACGACGTTCGCCCGGTTCCGCTACAGCCTGAGCGGCGGAGTCACGGAGTATGGCTCCGCCCCCGACGGCGAGGTAGAGGACTACGAGGTCCTTATCGGCCTGCCGCCGGTGGACTTGGGCGATGCGCCCGACTTCACGTATCCGCACAACTACCCGACGTACTTCGCAAGCGGCGGAGCCGCACACACCATTGTCCAGGGTTTCCAGATGGGGGCGTCCATTGACGCCGAAGTCGACGGTCAGCCGAACTTCAACGCCACCGGCGACGACATTGCCGGAATCGACGACGAGGACGGCGTGACCTTCGTGACCGGGCTGATCGCCGGCAGCACCGCGACCGTGCGCATCGACATGACCGCTTCAGCCTCGGGTGGGTTCATCGACGCCTGGATAGATTTCGGGCCTGGCGGTGGTGGCGGGAACGACGGCAGCTGGGCAGAGCTGGGCGACCAGGTCATCACGTCCGCATGGGTGCCTGGCGGCGTCTACACCGATCTGAGCTTCACCGTTCCGGCGGGGTCGGGGGGCGGCACCACGTTCGCGCGCTTCCGCCTGAGCAGCTACGGTGGGCTCGTGTCCACCGGAGGAGCCACCGACGGTGAGGTCGAGGACTACGAGGTCAGCATCGACGAGGACTTCTGGAAGTGGCAGCAGGTGCCCGATACCAGCCCCACGGGAATCGATGTCAACTGCACACTGCCGTTCATCCTTGCCGATGACTTCCTCTGCGTGGAGCCGGGGCGCCTCACAATCATCCGTCTCTACGCCTCGTGGCGCAATGACTACCTGCCGTTCGGCGGTGAGCCGATGGCGGTCGATTTCACCCTGAGCATCCATGAGGACATCCCCGCGGGTGTGGGCGGCATCGACTACAGCAGGCCCGGTGAGGTCCTCTGGCTGCGCGACTTCACTGCAGGCGACTGGTACACGGCCGACGTCTGGCTGGACGGTATCGAAGAGGGCTGGATGGACCCGCCGGATGCCTACATCTTCCCGGCCGACTGGACCTGCTGGCTCTACTCGTTCGAGATCCCGCCGGAGGAGGCGTTCCATCAGATCGGAATGCCTGGTGATCCTATCATCTACTGGCTCGATGTCCAGGCCAGGCCGCTCGATGAGGGGGCGTACTTCGGCTGGAAGACGACGCTCGATAACTGGAACGACGACGCGGTCTGGGCGATCGGCATGGAGCCCTACCCGGGTCCGTGGTTCGAGCTTCGGTACCCGCCGGGCCACCAGTTCTTCCCCGAGTCGATCGATCTCGCGTTCGAGGTCGAGATGCATTACGGCACGGGCGTGGACGAGAGTGAGGTTCCGCTGCGCTCGGGTCTGGGTCAGAACGTGCCCAACCCCTTCAACCCGGAAACCAGCATCGCCTACGAAGTCCCGGCGAGCGGCTGCCACGTCGCGATTGACATCCTCGATGTCAGCGGGCGCGTGGTGCGGCACCTGGTCAACGAGTTCCAGGAAGAGGGCAGGCGCGCGATCGTCTGGGACGGTTGCGACAACGAGGGTCGCGAGCTGTCATCCGGCGTCTACTTCTACAAGCTGGTCACTCCCGAGTCAGAGGCGACCAGGAAGATGCTGCTTCTGAAGTAGCGTCAGCGTGAGTATGAGGGGATCTGAGCTCGGACTCAGACCCGACGCGGGGCCCCCGGTGAATCAGCCGGGGGCCTCCTCTCGTTCGGCCAGGCGCCGCCGTGCGCAGGTGCGCAAATTCTTCACACCTTCGAGCAGTTGCGTCGGTGCTACAATCTTGGTTGGGATCGGTCGGGGCGTTGATGCCTCCGTGCCGGTGGCCTGATCTAATAGGGCCACGAAGGCACACCAGAAGGCAATCCAAACGAAAGGCCAACCGCAGTATGAAGAAGATCGCGATCATCGCCGCCGGCATAGTCGTAGTGGCGATCGTCATCTGGCAGCTCACCGGAAGGAGCGGGCCGGAGCAGGCCGGACGATTCGAGTTCGTAGAGGTGGAGCGCGGGGACATCGAGAATGTCATCTCGAGTTCCGGAACATTGAGCGCCGTGGGGACGGTGGAGGTGGGCACCCAGGTCTCCGGCACGATCGCCGGGATACTCGCGGACTACAACGAGACCGTGCGGGCCGGGCAGGTTCTCGCGGTGCTCGACACGACCATGCTCTCGGCCTCCGTCCGTGACGCCCGGGCGGGCATCGTAAGGGCGCGCGCTCTCCACGACCAGGCCGTACGCGACTACGAGCGCGAGCAGGACCTTCACGAGAACAACCTCATCAGCGACGCTCAGCTGTCCGATACTCAGACGGCGGTGAAGACGGCACGCGCCGGCGTTCTCTCCGCCGAGGCATCGCTCGACAGGTCGCGCGCCAATCTGAGGTATGCGGTCATCCGCTCTCCCATCGACGGCACGGTCATCATGAGGAACATCGAGCCGGGGCAGACCGTCGCGGCCAGCTTTTCGACCCCGACGCTCTTCGTCATCGCCGACGATCTCTCTGAGATGGAGATCCACGCTCTGGTTGACGAGAGCGACATCGGGGTGATACGGGAGGGGCAGAGCGTCCGTTTCACTGTCGAAGCGTACATGGATGAGGAGTTCACCGGCGCGGTCAGGCAGATATGGCTCCAGCCTCAGACCGTGCAGAATGTCGTGATGTACACGGTCGTCGTGGACGCCCGGAACGACCGTGGTCTGCTCTATCCCGGCATGACCGCCACGACCGATTTCCTGATCGACGAGCGACGCGACGTGCTGATGGTCCCCAACGCGGCCCTCAGGCTCCGTGCGACCCCGGACATGTTCGAGGTGATGCGCGCGACGATGGAAGAGCGCATGGCCGAGCTGCCGGACTCCGTTCGCCAGGCCATGGGGGAGCGGATGGGGCGGCGTGGCGGGGGAGCGGGTGGGCACCCGAGCGGCGCGGGCGGGTCTGGAGGTGGACCGCCGGGCGGCATGGGCGGCATGGGTGGCATGGGCGGCGGTTCCTCCGACGACACGAGCGCGATGCTTTGGTACCTTGATGGCAAGGGCAGGCTGAACGCCACGCGGGTGGTCAAGGGCGTGACCGACGGCCGGATGACAGAGATCGTCAGGGGACGGGACGTGGAGGAGGGTCTGCAGGTCATCGTCAGCGTCACCGAACTCGAAGAGGACAACGGGCCCTCGAATCCTCTCGCCACCAGTCCGTTCGGAAGAAGGCGGGGTTAGCGCGTCATGAAGCCCGTGATCGAGACCCGCGGGATCACCAAGGAGTATCGCATGGGCGAGATGGTCGTCCGTGCGCTTCGCGGTGTGGACCTGACCGTCCGGAAGGGGGAGTTCGTCGCCATCATGGGGGCGTCCGGATCCGGTAAGTCGACACTGATGAACCTCGTCGGCTGCCTGGATACCGCGACCGCCGGGGACTACTTCCTGGATGGGACCGACGTCAGCAAGCTCACGCGGGACCAGTACGCGGAGATCCGCAATCACAGGATCGGATTCGTGTTTCAGGGGTACAACCTGCTGCCTCGCACCTCCGCGGTCGACAACGTTGAACTGCCGCTCTTCTACGACCACTCCGGTCGCATAGAGGACTCGCGCGGCAGCGCGATCCGGGCGCTCGAGAGCGTGGGTCTGGGTGACCGGGTCACCCACGAGCCAAGTGAGCTGTCCGGTGGCGAACAGCAGCGGGTCTCCATAGCCCGCGCTCTGGTCAACGAGCCGGCGATCATCCTCGCCGACGAACCGACCGGCAACCTGGACAGCCGCACCTCGGTGGACGTGATGACGGTCTTCCAGAAGCTGAACGACCAGGGCATCACGATTCTCCTCGTCACGCACGAGCCGGACATCGCCGAGTACACGAGGAGAATCGTGGTGCTGAGAGACGGGCACATCATCAGCGATCGCGAGGTCGCCGAGAGACGGGACGCCAGAGCGGACCTCGCGAGAATGCCCGTGCTAGATGATCTCTACGTCGAGGCCGGGTCGTCCGAACGGCGAGGAGGTGGGGGCGAGTGAAGAGATTCAGGCGACTTCTCAGGGTGGCCATGAGGAGCATCCTAAAGAACAGAATGAGGAGTGTCCTGACGTCCCTTGGGGTCATCATCGGGGTGGGTTCGGTCATAGTCATGGTCGGTCTCGGTGCCGGCGCGCAAGCCGACGTCGAGGCGCAGATCCAATCGCTCGGCGCCAACATGATCATGGTCTTCCCGGCGTGGGGCAGGGTTCACGGCGTGAGCCAGGGCGCCGAGTCGCGCAACAGGCTCACGCTCGACGATGTGGAGCGCCTGCGCGAGAACACGACACTGCTGACCGGGCTCTCTCCCGTGGTCCGGTCGGGCGGTCAGGTCATAGGGGGCATAGGCAA
>DAOWER010000165.1 GCA_030638405.1 Candidatus Eiseniibacteriota bacterium
CGAGATCGCCGGCAGCGAAGTCGTGATAGGCGACTGGAGCACTCCGCTCGACCAGTGGCTGGAGTTCTCGGTGACGGTGCCGGCGCCGGCGGCGGCAGCGACGGTACAGCCCATGCTCATCTTCCTGCAGCCCGCTTGCGACGAAGGGTCGGTGTACGTTGACGACCTCTCGCTCGTTTCGACCTCTCCGGTGACGGAGCCTAACGTGTTGGTCAACCCGAGCTTCGACACGAGCCTCTCGGGCTGGACCGCCTTCGGCAACGCCTACTTCGACGGGCGCAATTGGGCGTATCGCACGCCAACGGGCGCCGCGAAGCTATACGGGACGTTTGTGCCGGGCCTCGACTCCGGCATGTTCCAGCAGTTCCCTGCGACTCCGGGAAGCATCTGGAAGTTCGACGCGCACGTTAAGACAACGTGCCGCGAATCTCCGATCAAGCCCGGCAATACGAACGTCGTCGTGGCGAACCTGTTGTTCAAGGACGCTGCGGGAGCCGCACTGGGGACGGCCGAGGCAGTCATTCTGGATGGCTCGGGGCCCTTGGAGGCGTGGACCAAGCACACGCTGATGGCCACGGCTCCGGCGAGCACCGACTCGGTGGCGGCCTATCTGCTATTCGTTCAGACCGACTCGCTCGACCAGGGCGCCGCCTGGATCGACGACGTCTCGCTCTACGACATCAGCACGGTGGGAGTTCCGTCGGAGACGGCGGTGGCCTCCTCGAAGCTCCATCAGAACGCACCCAACCCCTTCAACCCCACAACGAAGATCGCCTTCGAGCTTCCGGAAAGGGGAGAGGTGGAGGTTGTCGTCTACAACAGCGCGGGCCAGCGCGTCGCCACGCTGCACTCGGGCGAACTCGACGCCGGACCGCACGCCATCACCTGGAACGGGCGGAACGACGGCGGCAGCGCCGTCGCGTCGGGCACCTACTGGTATATGCTGCGCACGGCGGACGGTCAGACGTCCCGCAGTATGGTCCTGTTGAAGTAAGTAACAGCGCCCTGCCAGGATCGACTGTGAACGTCCCGGCAGGGTGCTCTTTCTCTCGATTGCCCCGTGCTATGGGCGGAAGTGGCCGATGAAGCACGACGAGCTGTACTTCCATCAGGGTTCCGTGACCACGCCGCTGACCAAGGTCGGCGAGAAGCGGACGGATACACCGGCGGGCGCGTTCGTCCTGCTCGACGGCGAGGAGCACTACCGCATCTCCGCCTACCACGGGATGGCTCCCTTCCTGATGACGCTTGCCAGCGACACCGACCTTTGGATGTTCGTGACCTCGGGCGGAGGGCTTACGGCCGGAAGGGTTGACCCGGACGGGAGCCTCTTCCCGTACGAGACCGTCGACAAGCTGCACGATGGTCACCACCACACCGGTCCGGTCACGCTGGTACGCGTCGCCCAGGCCGACGGCCCGCCGACCCTGTGGCGCCCCTTCTACCCGCAGCGGCCCGACGAGTTCCGGGTCGAGCGCAACCTATACAAGAGCACCATCGGCAACCGGCTCGTCTTCGAGGAGATTAACCACGACCTCGGTCTGATCTTCCGCTACCGCTGGTCGGGAAGCGACGAGTTCGGGTGGGTGCGAACGGCGACGCTCGAGAATCGCGGTACGTCCGTGGCGAGCATCGACATCCTCGACGGACTCCGGAACGTACTGCCCCACGGCGTTCCTCAATCCCTCTGCCAGAACGCGAGCAACCTCGCGGACGCCTACAAGAAGACGGAAGCGCTCGTGGGCGCGGCGCTCGCGGTCTTCTCGCTGACGGCGGGGATCAGCGACAGGCCCGAGGCGGTGGAGGTGCTTCGCGCCAACACCGTCTGGTGTGTCGGCCTCGATAACTTCACGGTTCACCTGTCGGGCGAGGCAGTGGAAGCGTTCGCGCGCGGGGAGACCCCGGAACGTGCGACCGTGCTGAACGGTCGCCGCGGCAACTACCTTGTAACGACTTGCCTCGACCTCGGGCCAGCGGACTACTCCCAGTGGCACATGGTGGCCGACGCCGGTCGCAGCCACGTCCAGATAGTGGCGCTTCGCAGGCGCATTCTCGCCGGCGGGGACCTCTACTGGGAGGTCGAGGAGAGCCTGCGTCGGGCCGGGGAGAACCTGGTCAGGAACGTTGGCAGCGCCGACGGCATCCAGATGACCGGGAGCGAGAACGCGACGGTCCACCACTTCGCGAACGTCCTCTTCAACAACATGAGGGGAGGCGTGTTCGCGCAGAACTACGACATCCCGACGGCGGACCTCGCGGACTTCGTCCGGGCGCGCAACCGCATCACGGCGGAACGTCGGAAGGCCTTCTTCGATTCGCTGCCGGAGTCGGTCACTGTGACCGAGCTTCTGGCAGCCGCGCGAGAGACGGGTGACGCCGACCTCGAGAGGCTCTGTCTCGAGTACCTGCCGCTCTACTTCGGCAGGCGCCACGGAGACCCGAGCCGCCCGTGGAACCGCTTCTCCATACATGTCCGCGACCGCGACGGCGGCAGGGTGCTCCGCTACGAAGGCAACTGGCGGGACATCTTCCAGAACTGGGAGGCACTCTGTGTGTCCTACCCCGGGTTCCTTCCGAACGTCGTCGCCAAGTTCGTCAACGCCTCGACCGTGGACGGGTTCAATCCGTACCGCGTGACTCGTGACGGTGTGGACTGGGAGACGCCGGACCCGGCCGACCCTTGGAGCCACATCGGATACTGGGGCGACCATCAGATCATCTATCTACTGAAACTCCTTGAGTCGATGACGCGCTACATGCCCGGCGAGCTCGAGGGAATGCTCAGGCGTGAGATCTTCAGCTACGCGAACGTCCCGTACCGCATCAGACCGTACGACGAGATTCTCGAGGACCCGTGCTCGACCATCGTCTTCGACACGGCGCTCGCGTCCGACATCGACGGGCGGGTCGACGCTCTGGGGAGCGATGGACGGCTTCTTCCCGGCCCGGACGGGTCGGTCTACCACGTCAACCTGCTCGAGAAGCTGCTCGTCCCGCTTCTCTCCAAGCTCTCGAACCTCGTTCCGGACGGCGGGATCTGGATGAACACCCAGAGGCCCGAGTGGAACGACGCCAACAACGCACTCGTGGGGAACGGCGTCTCCGCGGTCACGCTCTACTATCTCAGGCGCTACGTGGCCTTCCTCGAGAAGCTCGTCGCCCACGCGGCGGGCGAGAGGGTGCCCGTCTCGGCCGAGGTCGCGGCGTGGTCCCGGCAGGTCGGAGCGGTTCTCGAGCGCGAGAAGGGGCTTCTCGGTTCGGGACCCATGGAAGCTCGCGATCGGAAACGTCTCATGGACGAGCTGGGCCGGGCGTTCTCCGACTATCGGAGCGTGGTGTACTCGTCCGGCTTCGCGGGCAAGACCGGACTCTCGGTCCGGGAGATATCCGACCTCTGCGGCGCCGCGCGCGCGTTCCTGGAGGCCGGGATCCGCGCGAATCGCAGGGACGATGCGCTCTACAACTCGTATGTCCTGCTGGATACCTCGACCGACGGAACGGGGGCTCTGCTTCATCCGCTTCAGGAGATGCTCGAAGGACAGGTGGCCGCCCTGAGTTCGGGGCTGCCGGACGCGGACGAGGCCGTCGAGGTCCTGGAACAGCTCTTCGCGAGCCG
>DAOWER010000308.1 GCA_030638405.1 Candidatus Eiseniibacteriota bacterium
CGGACCGCGTCGTCCCTCCACTTGTAGAAGCTCTCGGTGTAGGTGAGAAGCGAGACCCACTGCGCCAGTGTGGTCACGTCCTCGGACTCGATGTGACGCTTGAGCTTCGAGTCCTCCGGCAGACCGCCCAGCCAATCCTGGAAGTACTGCGCCTTCTCAGCGAAGTACTCCACGAGTTCCTCATCGGACGGATCGCGGTAGACTTCCCTGTGGACGACGGCCTCGAGCGGGAGCGCGGGTGCGAGCTGCGGACGTTCCTCCGGGTGGCCAATTAGGAGCATGGCAACAGGGAGCACGTGCGGCGGCAGCTGGAAGAAACCGAGGGTTGTGTAGGGCTGCCAGACTATCTCCTGGATGTACTGTGAGCCCAACCCCAGTGACTCGGCGGCAAGGACCGCATTCTGCGCTGCCGTATAGACACCCCTCAGTGCCACCCACAGAACACCTATGCCCTTGAAGTGCGGAGCCCCTCCCCCGAGGGCGCACCACCTGTTCATGCGGTGCGTGTCCACGCAGAAGACGAGCGAGACCGGCGCCTTCTCGATGCAGGGCCTCCGGCCCTCGCACAGAAGCTCGTTGAGCTGCGCGCGCCTGTCGCGGTCGCGAACCACTATAATAGAGAACGGCTGAGAACCCCTGTACCCACCCTTGAGCGTTCCGCCCGGCCCGGACGCTCTGAGCGCCGCGTGGAGCACTTTGTCCAGCACATCAGACGAGACGTCGTCGTCCTTGAACTTCAGAATGCTGCGCCTGTCGAGTATGACGTCGAGACAGCTCTTGTCCAAACCTACCTCCCGCCCTCCAGGTTCTGTTTCGTGAGTATGTCCCTGAGGAGCGCCCTCGAGCGATGCAGGTGCGTCTTCAGAGTTCCCATCGGAATCCCGAGAATGGCAACGACCTCCTTGTAGCTTCGCTCCTCAAGATAGAAGAGCGTAACGACGACACGGTACTGCTCCGGAAGCTCGAGGACGGCGGCCCGCACCGCGCGCCGGAACTCCTCGTCCCGGACCATCAGCTCCGGACTCATCTCCTCGCCGCGGCCGTCGTCGATTACGTCGGCCTCCACGTGAGGCCCCGACTCGATGTCGACCGTGACGGCACGTCTCCGGCGCTTCTTCAGGTGCGTGAGCGCGCGGTTGGTCGCGATGCGGTACAGCCAGCTTGAGAACTTCGAGTCGCCCCTGAATCTGGGCAGTGCGCGGTACGCCCGGACGAACGCCTCCTGTGCTACGTCCTCCGCGTCCTCGTCGCTCCCCACGATCCGCACGGCGATAGTGTACACGTAGTCTTGGTACCTGGCGACCAGCGTCCCGTACGACGCTTCGTCACCGGCCAGGACTCTCGCGATGAGTTCCTTGTCCGTCGGCGTGTACTCGTGCGTCCGGTTCGACCCAGCCAAAGACCCCTCCGCGCACGCCCTCTGGCGGCGGCCAGCTAAGCACTTACTCGGGCCGCGCGTCCGTGTGCCGACCGGCCAAGTTCAGCGCACAATGGTACCAGAACCATGCCCGAATCCAAGCGATTTTGCCCGCGACAGGGCATTTCGGGCCCGGCAACGCCTGGCCCGCCCGGAATTCCCCGGTCGCGGTCGCGTCCCTGAAACACCCCGGCCGGGAGAGGTGTCATAGCGTACGGTGAAGAAAGTAACAATGGGGCTCTGCCGCGGGCCGGACGTCCGAGAACCCGACTCTCTACTCGGGACGACCGCTGCAGAGAGAACAGTGAGGAGGCAGGCATGACCATGCTTTTTGGTTTCCTGACGGCCCTGGTCTCGATCGGCGCGGGAGTTCTGATGATCCTCATCATCATGAGAGGCATCAACCGCTCCCAGGAGACGAGGCAGCAGATGTACATGAGGACGCTCGAAAAGGGCATTTACGACTACCGCCTGATCGGGGGCAAGAAGAGCTCCGGCACGGCCGTGCTCGGCTGGGGCATCTTCTTCACCGCCGTTGGGATCGCGCTCTTCATCAGCTTCATTGCGCTCGGCGTCCTGAGCGAGGCCATGACCGGCTCGCTCGTTCCCTTCTTCACCGGGCTCGGTCTCATCATCTACTACGCCATCCGCAGGAAGATCGTTGGAGACGAGAAGCAGAACGGCGAGCCCGTGACCTTCAGCCCGCCGACGGGCGGAACCGGTGAGCCGGTCAGGATCGCTTCCGGAGACGACGAGTAGAATGACAGACCGGAAATCCCGCAAGAGGCCCCGTGCGGTTCTCCGCGCGGGGCCTTTGGCGTCACTCGTGCGGGACTCTGGCGCCACTCCCGAGGTGCCTTTGGCGTCACTCGTGCGGGACTCTAGCTCCACTCGAAAGCGTTCTGTCTGACGAATCGGAGAGCACTGACACCAAGGAAGACGGTCGCGGCGACAGCGAAGGCAAGCATGACACCAAAAGTGCCCGGCTCCTGTGACCAGGTCGTCACCAAGTCGGGCGCTTCTGCCAGGGGCTCGGCGAGCGGCGCAAGGACTCCGTTCGCGGCCTCGCCGATCCCGCGAACGAACGAGCGCGCGGCCTCCCAGTTCACGGCGCGGTGCACGCCGTAACCTGCCGCGATGGCGGCCACGCCACAGGCGACGGGGATACCGATCGACTCGATCCGCCGGCGGATCTCCACGCGCCGGACGATTCTCTTGACGACGGATCGCTCGAACCCGGCCGGCGCCCGCGAAAGCGGTGCCTCGGCGAGAATCCGGTCGACCGCGGCGAGCATCTCCCATTCCCGACGGCACGAGGAACACGCGGAGAGATGCGCCTCGAGGGCACGCGCGTGGGCGGACGTGATACTCCTGTCCAGCCTCTCGTCCATCAGTCGTCTGTTCACCGCACAATTCACCTGTGAAACCTCCTGCTCAGCCCCGGGGGGCCGGTCATACCC
>DAOWER010000149.1 GCA_030638405.1 Candidatus Eiseniibacteriota bacterium
CTCAGTCCATCCATAGCCGGCGCGCAGGCCGTGCACGAGGCGGCTCTGGCGGGCGTGGCCCCGGCCGGCGGGCTGCCCGATCCGACGGTCAGCTACGGTCACTACTTCGAGGAGGTGGAAACTCGTGTCGGTCCTCAGACGCACAGGTTTGGCGTCCGACAGAAGTTGCCGTGGCCGGGGAAACTGTCGGTGGCGAAGGCGCGTGAGCGTGAGCGCGCTGGTGCGGCGAGTGAGCGACTCAGGGCGACGCGGCTCAAGGTGGCCGCTGATGTGACGCGGGCGTTTGCTGACTACGCGTACCTGGCGGAGGCACTGAGGGTCACGGAGGAGCGATACGTCCTGTTGATCTCCGTCGAGGAGGTCACCCGGACGAGGTACTCAAGTGGCGACGCGTCGTACGGTGACCTGATGAAGGCACAGATCAGTGTCGCGAGGGCCGAGGACTCGGTGGCGTCGCTTCGCGCGAGCCGGGCCCCGGCATCGTCGCGGCTGGCGGCCGCGGTCGGTCTCAGTGGCGACGCGATCCTGCCCTGGCCCGAGGGGATTCCCGGCTCGTCCGTGGCGGGGACGAGTGGCGCGCTGGAGTTCTTCGAGGAGCACGGCCCGGACATCCTGGCGCTGGAACATGAGCTCGAGGCTGCGAGACACGAAAGGCGGCTGGCGGGGCAGGCGTTCCTGCCTGACCTCACACTGGGAGTGGACTACATCGCGACGGACGACGCGGTGATGCCGGTCGATGAGAGCGGGAAGGACGCGCTGATCGGGACGGCGTCCGTCAGTGTCCCTCTGTGGTTCGGGAAGCACAGGGCCGGTGTGCTTCAGGCCGAGGCGGCGCTCCGGGCAGCGGAGGGTCGAGTTGAGCAGCGGACTCACGACCTGAGGGCAGAGGTCAGGACGTCCATCTTCGAACTTGAGGACACGGCGCGAAAGGTAGTGCTGTATCGGGACCGTCTGGTTCCGGCCGCCATGCAGTCCGTCGAGGCGACCGACGCTTCATATCGGGCCGGAGCGGTGGATTTCGACGCGCTTGTGGGGGCGCACGAGGTAGCACTCGAGTTGCAGCTGGCGCTGGCGCGCGCGCGCGCGGATGTGCTCGTGAACACGGCTGAACTCGCGAGACTGACGGGTGACGACCGTCAAGAGAGCGACGAGCACGAGGACGGTGGGCGCTAGTGGGGTGGGAGGAGGAACTCAGATGAGTTTGGGGAAGAACAGCATGAGGTGGCGTGGACTGCTGGTCGGTGGAGCTCTGCTCGGGGCCGCGCTCCTGGCACTGTCCTGCGGCGGAGAGGCAGGACCAGAGGACGGGCACGGCCACGCCGAGTCCCGGGCGTCTGTCTGGACGTGTTCGATGCACCCACAGGTGCGTCAGGACGGGCCCGGAGACTGCCCGCTCTGCGGCATGGACCTCATTCCCGTGGAGGACGACGGTGGGGGATCCGAGGACGTGGAGGGAGAGCGCACTCTGACGGTCACGGAGGCCGGACGAGCGCTGATGGAGATAGAGACGGCACCGGTGGCGCGGATGGCCGTCGCGGCGGACGTCGCGCTGGTGGGCAAGGTCACGTACGACGAGGGTCGCGTGTCGCGGATATCCGCGTGGGTGCCCGGCAGGATCGAGAAGCTCCACGTCGACTACGTCGGCTTCGAGATTCGTGCGGGTGAGCCGATGGTCGACATCTACGGCCCGGAGCTCGTGGCCGCCCAGGAGGAGCTCATCCAGTCGCTCGATGCCTACCGCGAGGCCCGGACGAGCCGGAACGAGCGGCTCGTCGAGTCGACGCTCGACGTGGTTCAGGCAGTGCGCCAACGGCTCCGCCTGTGGGGTCTCTCGGAGGCACAGATCGCTGAGATAGAGACCTGGGGGACGGCGGAACCTCGTCTGTCCATTCCGGCTCCGATCAGCGGCACCGTCGTCGCGAAGAACGTGACGGAGGGCGCGTACATCACGACCGGGCAGATGCTCTTCACCATCGCGGACCTCTCTGTTGTCTGGATCGAGCTCTCCGCCTACGAGTCCGACCTGGCTCTGCTCGCTCCGGGCCAGCCGATGCAGTTCACCGTGGAGGCCGTGCCCGGCCGTACGTTCAGCGGCGTCTTGTCGTTCGTTGAGCCCATCGTCAACCCCGTTACCAGGACCATCGCTGTGAGAGCCGAGGTCCAGAACGCGGAGAGACTTCTTATGCCCGGCATGTTCGTTCGCGCCAACGTCAAGGCGGACGCGCGCGGGCACGGACGTGGCACGCCACTCGTCATCCCCGCGACCGCGCCGCTCCTCACGGGGGAGAGGGCCGTCGTCTACGTGGAGTTGGAGGACGCCGACGCGCCCACATTCGAGGGACGCGAGGTTACGCTGGGGCCACGGGTAGGAGACTTCTACGTTGTGGCAGAGGGACTCGCGGAAGGCGAACGCGTCGTGACCGAGGGCGCCTTCAAGCTGGACAGCGCGCTGCAGATCCGGGCGAAGCCGAGCATGATGAGCCCGGACGCAGGTGACTACGATTCTTTGCGACCGCAGGCGGACAACGCCGGCCACCACCACTAGCAGATGCCCACTGGGGCAGGACGCGGCAGCCAGATGGCCCGAAAGAACTACAACAGCCACTTCGAGGAATCGTCGCCGTTGAACGCGCTGATCGGCTTCTGCCTCAGGAACAAGCCGGTGGTCGCGCTCCTCGTCGTGCTCGTGGTCGCGTGGGGTCTCATCGTCGCCCCGTTCGACTGGGATCTCGGGGATCTTCCACGCGATCCCGTGCCGGTCGACGCGATCCCCGACATCGGCGAGAACCAGCAGATAGTCTTCACCGAATGGACGGGTCGCTCGCCTCAGGACGTGGAGGACCAGATCACGTATCCGCTGACCGTCTCGCTTCTGGGCATGCCCGGGGTCAAGACGGTCCGCAGCTACTCCTTCTTCGGTTTCTCCTCCGTATACGTGATCTTCGACGACGGCGTGGACTTCTACTGGTCGCGAAGTCGTGTCCTCGAGAAGCTCTCCAGTCTGCCTCCCAACACGCTGCCGAACGACGTCCGGCCGATGCTCGGTCCCGACGCGACCGCCCTTGGACAGGTCTACTGGTACACGCTCGAGGGACGCGACGAGAACGGTGATCCGGCAGGCGGGTGGGACCCGCAGGAGCTCCGCTCGATCCAGGACTGGTACGTCCGGTACGCGCTGATGTCGGCCAAGGGTGTCTCCGAGGTCGCCTCCATCGGTGGGTTCGTTCGTGAGTACCAGATTGACGTCGACCCGTTGGCGCTGCACGCGCGCGGCGTGACCCTGGAGCAGCTGGTCAACGCCGTCCGTATGTCGAACATCGACGTCGGCGCGCGCACCATAGAGGTCAACCGCGTGGAGTACGTCGTACGCGGTCTGGGTTTCATCGAGAAGATGGAGGACATCGAGAATATCGTCGTGGCTGCCGTCGACGGCGTTCCGCTGCTGCTCAGCGAGGTGGCCACCGTGCAGCAGGGCCCGGCCGCGCGCCGCGGCGCTCTGGACAAGGACGGCGCGGAGGCCGTGGGAGGCGTCGTGGTCGTTCGCCACGGCTACAATCCGCTCGCCGCGATAGGCAACGTCAAGGAGAGGATTCGTGAGCTCGGCCCGGGGCTCCCGAGCAAGGTCCTCGATGACGGCACGGTCTCGCAGGTGGCCATCGTCCCATTCTACGATCGCACGTCCCTGATTCACGAGACTCTCGGTACTCTCAACACCGCGTTGTCGCTCGAGGTCCTCGTCACCATCATCGTGGTCATCGTCATGGTGATGCACTTCGGGGGCGCGATGATGATCTCGGGCGTGCTGCCCCTTGTGGTCCTCATGTGCTTCATCGGCATGAAGATGTTCAAGGTCGACGCCAACATCGTGGCACTCTCCGGTATCGCCATTGCCGTTGGTACGATCGTCGACATGGGCATCATCCTCACGGAGAACATACTCAGGCACCTCGACTCGGCGGACCCGTCCGAGAGCAGGCTCGACGTCGTGCAGCGCGGGGCCTCCGAGGTCAGCGGCGCCGTGCTGACCGCGATACTGACGACCGTCGTCAGCTTCCTGCCCGTGTTCGCGATGACCGGCGCAGAGGGGAAGCTCTTCGGGCCGCTTGCATACACCAAGACCTTCGCGCTCTTGTCATCCGTGCTCGTTGCGCTCATCATCCTGCCGCCGCTTGCTCACCTGGTGCTCAGACGGCGTGGGGCGGAGCGCCCAGTCGGCCGCGCCCGCGCCCGAGCGCGGGACGTGGGACACGGGCTGCTCGTGGCCGCAGGTATCGCGTTGGGCTTCGCCACCACGTGGTGGGCAGGTCTCATAGTAGCGCTGCTCGGGGCCCGTTACTTCGTGGCTCCCATCCTCGAGCGACGCGGCCTGCGCCTGCCCGCGCACACGCCGCTCATTCTGGTGGGGCTGCTCGTGGCGGTGACCCTGACCAGGCACTGGATGCCGCTCGGGCTGGGACGTGCGTTCTTTCCCAACGCCGTCATGGTCTTCCTGATGCTGGGCGGGTTGCTGACGTTCTTCAAGCTGTTCGCGCGGTTCTACCCGAACATGCTCACCTGGTGTCTGGACAACAAGCAGAAGTTCATCGTCATACCCGTAGTGGTGGTCCTTCTGGGGAGCCTCATCTGGTTGGGATTCGACGGCGTGTTCGGCTTCATTCCGACGGGCCTCGGCAGGTTAGGCGTTTCAGAAAACGGGATACGTTCGAGCGCCGTCTGGTCCGGTCCGGCCCATGCTTTCCCGGGCCTCGGGCGCGAGTTCATGCCTCCGCTGGACGAGGGCTCGTTCCTCTGGATGCCGACGACGATGCCCCACGCGTCCATCGGTGAAGCGCTCGACGTCCTGCAGAAACAGGACCGCGCGTTCGGAGCCATACCTGAGGTCGAGAGCGTTGTCGGCAAGATAGGCCGCGTCGACAGCCCGCTCGACCCCGCGCCGATTTCCATGATCGAGACGGTCATCAACTACAAGTCGGAGTATGTCAGCGACGAGCGCGGACGCGCGCTTCTGTTCAGGTACGATCGGAAGAGCGGAGAGTATCCCCGCGACGAGTTCAATGAACTGATTCCCGACAGACGCGGGAGACCGTTCCGGCAGTGGCGCCCTGAGATCGAGAGCCCCGACGACATCTGGCAGGAGGTCGTGCGCGCCGGGCGAATTCCCGGCACGACGTCGGCCCCGAAGCTCCAGCCCATCGAGACAAGACTCGTCATGTTGCAGAGCGGGATGCGTGCGCCGATGGGCGTGAAGGTCAAGGGGCCGGATCTTGAGA
>DAOWER010000197.1 GCA_030638405.1 Candidatus Eiseniibacteriota bacterium
GAAACCCCCGAAATCAGCCTCTCTCCCCATATTTCTGCTTGACAGGACCGAGCCTTGCACCTACTCTCCCCGAAGTGGGCCGAAGTGGGATGAAGTGGGTTAGGTCGGCCAGCTCGCGGATGGGGAGGGGCACTCTTGGCTTCGTACTACGGTTCGTATCTTCACACGCTGGACACGAAGGGGCGCGTCTCGATTCCTTCCGAAATGCGGAAGGCGAGTGGCGATGTCTTCGTGCTGACGCGTGGCTTCGAAGAGTGCCTCAACCTCTACCCTGCGGACGAGTGGGAACTCGTCGAGCGCGAGCTGAAGGCCCTGCGGACGACGTCAAGGGAAGCGCGCTACTACGTGAGACAGATGATGTCGACTGTCAGGAGAGTCGTCGTCGACGGACACGGCCGCATCACGATCCCCCAGTGGCACCGCGAGTTCGCGGGCCTTGGTGGGGAAGTGCTCGTCAACGGAGTGCTCGAGCACATCGAGATCTGGAACGCCGAAAGATACGAGAAGTACTCGGAAGGCTACGACGAATCCTACGAGGACGTGGCCGAGACCGTCTGGAAGCACGCGAGAGGGAAGATCGACGCGACCGAAGAGTAGGTGGCGTCGGGAGAGCGGGCGACGGTCTGAAGAGCGGGTCGCGTCCCTGGAGCATGCGAGGAGTGTCCCCCCTGTGACGATACGATCGACACTGACGGAGCAGACAGCGGTGGTCGAGATGGCAGGCAACATGGCCGCCATCGACCTTTCGAGGCTCCACAGTCACCTCATCGATCTGCTGAGCGCCCGGCGGAAAGCAATAGTCCTGGACTTCCGCGCCGTCGAGCACGTCAGCTATCAGGACGCGTTCCACCTCGCGAGGGAGTTCGAGCTCGTTCGCTCCCACAATGGAAACATGAGGGTGGCCGGTCTGAGCCCGTACGTCAGGGACATCCTGGTGTTCGCGGGCCTCTCCGACTTCCTTGATGCGAATAGGCCCGTATCCGCAATGTCGGATCCCGCCCGCACTCCGCAGGCGAGCTGACCATTTCCCGGCGGCGGATCGGGTAGGAAGTGATCGTCGCACCGCGTACCACTACTGACTACGAGCAACGGATGAGTGAGCACCTGCCGGTCATGGCCGCCGAGGTGGTCGAGTTCTTAGTGACTCGAACCAACGGAGGCTACGTCGACTGCACCGTCGGTGCGGGAGGGCACGCGCGCTACATCCTGAACAACGCGCCCGAAGGCGCGTTGCTGGGGCTCGACCTGGACGCGGAGGCGATTGAGAGGGCCGGCACCGAACTCGCGGTCTTCGGCGAAAGGGTAGCACTCGTGCGGGGCAACTTCTCAGATCTGGCCACCATCGCAGACGAGCACGGATTCCGCGAGGTCGACGGTGTTCTCTTCGACCTTGGGTTCTCGTCGATACAGCTGGACGATCCTTCCCGAGGCTTCAGCTACCAGAACGAGGGTCCCATCGATATGAGACTGGACGCCGCGGGAGCGACGACTGCCGGTGCTCTGCTCTCGAAGGTGAGCGAGAGGGATCTCGCGAAGATCATCTTCGAGTTCGGAGAGGAGAGGCGCGCGCATCCTATCGCTCGCTCGATCATCGCGGCGAGGGAAGAGGGGAAACTCACGACCACTTCCGATCTCGCTGCCGCCGTGGTGGCGACTAAACCGGCGCGCAGGAACAAGACACTTTCGCGCGTCTTCCAGGCGCTTCGGATCGCCGTCAACGGAGAGCTGGACAACCTGAGCTCTGGTCTCGCGCAGGCCGTCGATGTTCTGAGGCCCGGCGGGAGAGTCGCCGTCATCTCGTACCACTCGCTCGAGGACAGGATGGTCAAGCGGCACTTCGTGCGGTGCGAGAGGCCGTGCACGTGCCCGCGGGACATCCCAGAGTGCGCGTGCGGAAAGAAGCCGACGCTCAAGATCGTGACGCGGAGAATCGTGAGACCCGGGGACGCCGAAGTGGCGGCGAATCCCAGGGCTCGATCGGCCAAGCTGCGTGTCGCGGAGAAGCTCGAGAGGAAGAACTGATGCTGAAGCGCCCCCGGGTCCGCCGAGGAAAGCCCAGGAGCTCCGACGCCCTGCGAGGCATGCTCAGGCGCCCTGAAGCCCTGCGAGCAGCGCTGAAGAGGGCGAAGGTCCCCAGGCGACTAACGGCCGGGCTCTCGGGGTCGCTTCGCACCAGGGGATTCCTTCTCTGGGTAGCCGCGCTGGTGACCGGGATACTGTGCGTTTCGCAGCACGTCTACTCGACGAAGCTGGCCCAACAGATCGAGGACCTGAGAGAGAACCGCGAGGGCCTGGAGGCTGAGATCGGGTTCCTGAGGATGGAATGCGCTCGGCTCACGGGCCGGGAGAGGATCGAGGAATACGCCACGGAGCGGCTCGGGATGCGATACCCGGAGGCGCACGAGGTCGTGAGGCTCGGGGACGGGATTCGGAGTCAGTGGGACCGCTGGGGCGACGACCTCGTGGAGGGAAGCACGATTGCTGTCAGCGACGGGTAGGCACAGCGGGATACAGAATGGGCGCCTGAGGGTCGCGCTCGTCTCAGGGCTAGCGGTCTGGGCGATAGTGATCCTGAGGCTCGTGATGATCCAGCTGGTCCACGCGCCTGGGCTCGTCGAGTACGCCGAGAATCAGCACATCGTGCCCGTGAACCTCGCCGCCGACCGCGGGACGATATACGACCGGAACATGGTGCCGCTCACGGACAACCTCACCGTGCAGTCGGTCTGCGCGGATCCCAGAGAGATAGATTCGCCGTCGGTTGTGGCGCGTCAGCTGGCCCGGACGCTCGGGGGCAGCTACGACGGCTACCTGAAGCAGCTTCGGAAGGACAAGGGCTTCGTCTGGATCCAGCGGCAGCTCTTGCCGTCGAGGGCCGCCGCGCTCCGGGAGCTGGACCTGCCCGGCATAGGATTCCTTCCCGAAAGCAAGAGGGTGCACCTGCTCGGCGAGACCGGATGTCACGTCCTCGGTATGACCGACATCGACGGGTGCGGGCTTTCCGGAGTGGAGAAGGAGCTGGACGAGCTCCTGACCGGCGCAGAAGCGACCGTCTACTACTGTCTGGACAGCGCCAATCGCAGGACGCCGATTCCGGCGTGCATGAAGATCGTGCCGAAGGACGGCATGTCGGTTGTGCTCACTCTGGACATCCGGATGCAGAGCATCGTCGAGATCGAACTCGAGCGCGGCATTCGCGAGCACAACGCCGCGCGGGGAACCGCGATAGTCCAGGATCCGTGGACGGGTGAGATCCTCGCGATGGCCAATTGGCCGAGGTTCGATCCGGACCGGCCCGAGCGTCACTCCGTCGAGAGCCGAAAGAACCGCGCCATCACCGATCAGTTCGAGCCCGGCTCGACGTTCAAGCTCATCACGGCCGCCGCCGCCCTTTCGACCGGCAGCGCCGACCTCAACTCGGTCTACTACGCGTACCGGGGCTCAAAGGACTTCGGCAGGTTCACGATCCACGACGTGAAGGAGCTCGGGTGGCTGGACTTCGAGCACGCATTCGCGAAGTCGAGCAACGTCTGTTTCGCGGAGATCGCCTACGGAGTCGGGGCGATACCGCTCTACTCGTTCGCAAGGGACTTCGGGTTCGGCTGCCTGACGGGCATCTCTCTGCCCGGTGAGGTCCGCGGCATACTGCGGGAGCCGAGCGAGTGGTCCTCGAGGTCGGTGCCGACCATCGGGATCGGCCAGGAGCTGGCCGTGACGGCCCTGCAGATGGTCGGGGCGTACAGCGCCGTCGCGAACGGCGGCTACCTGATGGAACCCAAGGTCATCAAGTCGATTCTCGCGGACGACGGCCGCGTGGTCGAGGACGCGCGGTGGAGCGTGGTGCGCCAGGTGGTGGAGCCGGAGGCGGCCGCGATTCTCAGGGGGCTTCTGGCGAGCGTCACGGAATACGGTACGGGCAAGAACGCGCGGGTTGCTGAGATCGCCGTGTCGGGCAAGACGGGCACGGCTCAGAAGGCGGCCACGGGTGCGCGACGCTATGACCCCGGGAAGTGGGTTGCCTCGTTCGCCGGAATGGCCCCGGCCGACGATCCCCAGCTGGTCTGTCTGGTCGTGATCGACGAGCCGGACGGCCGTGGGCTCGGCGGGGAGGTCGCTGCGCCGGTCTTCGCGAGGATCGTGGAGCGGATCATCAGAGGGCCCGGCCACGGATACCTGCGGCGCGGTCGCGGCGACTACGTGGAATCCGAGCGCGGGCCGGGGCGCCTCGACAGGACGGCGCCGACCCGTCCGGTGCACGCGCCGGACCCGAACGGTAAGGCGCGGCGGTGGGACGCGACTCTGGTCTCGGAGGACGCGCTCGACAGGCGCGCCGGTGTCTCGGCGGCCGAGTTCCTGATGCCCGCCCACGGCGGCCTGGTTCGAACGGGGCGGGGAGACATCGTGGTGGTTCCGGCCGTTCCCGCGGAAGAGATCGAAGTCCCGGACTTCCGGGGCATGAGCGTCAGGTTGTCCAGGCAGACGGCCGCGTCGCTCGGACTCGCGCTCACGTTCCGCGGCAACGGCAGGGTGATAGAGCAGTCCCCCCGACCCGGGTGCATCGTCGGGCCGGGACACGGTGTTGACGTACGGTGCCGTCCGTAGGGCGGCGGGTGATTCGGCCTACGGGGCGGTGGCGCAGGAGATGACGGCAAACGCGATGACGATGGAGAGACACACATTCAGAACTGAGGGAAGACCGGCCGCCGGCGTCTCCGGCGGAGCGGGAACCACGAGGGCGCTCGGCGAGCTCCTCGCGCCGCTCGGCCTGCGCTTGAGCCGCGAGGAAGCCGCTCTCGTCGTCGGTTCCCTCGAGTACGACTCGCGCAGGGTGGAGGAAGGCTCGCTCTTCGTGGCGGTTCGCGGTCTCACGACGGACGGCCATCTCTACGTTGCCGAGGCGGCCGGTCGCGGCGCCGTAGCCGCGCTCGTCGAGGAGCCGACCGGCGCCAGTGACATTCCGGAGGTCACGGTCCCCGACACGCGATCCGCCTTGGGCCAGGTCGCGCACGAGTTCTACGGCCGTCCCTCCGAGAAGCTCAGGACGCACGCCATCACCGGCACCAACGGCAAGACGACGACGTCGTACCTCCTCGATTCGATCCTGAGGGAGACGGGTCTCACGACCGGGGTGGTCGGGACTCTCGGCTACAGGGTGGGCGACCGGGTGGTCGAGGGCAACATGACCAGCCCGGAGTCGCTCGACCTCGCGAGGCTGCTGGCCGCCATGGTGGACGAGGGCGTGGGAGCCGTGACGATGGAGGTCAGCTCGCACGCGCTGACGCTCCAGCGAACCGCCGGTGCGAGGTTCGATACCGCGACCTTCACGAACCTCTCCAGAGACCACCTCGACTTCCACGGCACGCTCGCCGAGTATGCGGCGGCCAAGAAACTCCTTTTCGGGCAGCTCGCGGGTGGGGGAGGGAAGCAGGGGGCCACAGCGGTCATCAACACGGACGACGAGTACGGGAGGGAGCTCGCCTCCTACGTGAAGTCCACCGGGAATCTCCGGCTCGTTACCTACGGTCGCTCCGGCGCCGACGTCTCGGTGCTCGAGGCCTCCAGCACACCAGCCGGAACGAGGGCCACGTTCGATACGCCCGCAGGTTCTTTCAGCACGGACCTGAGACTTATCTCCGAGTTCAACGTGATGAACGCGCTAGCGGCCACGGCGATCGCAGTATCGCAGGGCATCCCGTCGGAAGCGATCGGCGGGGGGCTCGCGCGCGTAGGGAACGTCGAGGGCAGGCTCGAGACGGTCGATGCGGGCCAGGACTTCACTATCGTCGTCGACTACGCACACACACCCGACGCGCTCGAGAAGACGATAGCCGCCGTCGGGAAGCTCGTGTCCGGCAGACTCATCACGGTCTTCGGGTGCGGAGGCGACCGCGACAGCGGAAAGCGTCCGATCATGGGTGACATCGCCATGAAGGGTTCCGACATCGTCGTCGTGACGTCAGACAACCCGCGGACGGAGGACCCGCCGGCGATCATTGCCGAGATCGTGGCAGGGATCGAGTCGGGGCGCGGGCCCGACGAACTCGCGGTCATCGAGGACCGGCGCGAGGCCATCGCCCACGCCATCGGCGTGGCCAGGGCCGGGGACCTCGTCCTGATCGCGGGGAAGGGGCACGAGGACTACCAGATAACGGGTACCACCAGGTTTCATTTCGACGACCGTGAGGAGGCTCGAGCGGCCGTCGTCGGGGAACCGGACAGAGGAAGCAATGGAGAGGGTGCGGCTGACTGACATGGCGCAGGCGCTGAACGTCCACGCGGAGGAAGCGGCCGGGATCGAGGTGGTCGGCGTTTCGACCGACTCGAGAACGGTGCGGCCCGGCGACCTCTTCTTCGCGATACGCGGTGACAACTTCGACGGACATGAGTACGTGGAAGACGCGTTCGCGACGGGCGCCTGTGCCGCAGTGGTGTCGGACGAGGCGGTCCGCTCCGGGCCCGCTCTGGTCGTGGACGACACCGTCGACGCGCTGCTCAGGCTCGCGGCCTGGTACCGGGACAGGTTCGATATCCCGGTGGTGGCCGTGACCGGCAGCAACGGCAAGACGACCACCAAGGACATGGCGGCTGCCGTGCTGTCCACGAAGTTCCGGACGGCCAGGACTCCGGGGAACTACAACAATCACATCGGCGTGCCCCTGACGCTCTTCGGGATCGAGAGCGAACACGAGATGGCCGTCGTCGAGATAGGCATGAACCACCCCGGCGAAATAGCCCGGCTGGCAGCGGCGGCGAGGCCCTCCGTCGGCGTCATCACGAACGTGGCTGAATCGCACATGGAGACCATGCACGACATCGACACAATCGCACAGGCGAAGGCCGAGCTCCTGGACGTTCTTCCGCCCGACGGCACCTCCGTCCTCAACTGGGACGACCCGCACGTCAAGGCGCTCCGGGCCAGAGGCCCGGGCAGCACCGTGACGTTCGGCCTCTCGGCCGACGCCGAGGTGCGGGCCCTGGGAATCGACGCGGGCGTGGACGCCGTCTCCTTCGAGCTGGCCGACGACGGGCGTGTCACGCTTCCGATCGCGGGTCGCCACAACGTAATGAACGCCCTGGCGGCCATCGCGGTCGGCAGGGTAATGGGCGTTCCGGACACCGACGCCGCACGCGGGCTCTCGTCCTTCGAGACCAGCCCGATGAGGATGAGCTTCGAGAGAGCCGGAGGGCGGGTGGTTCTGAACGACGCCTACAACTGCAACCCGGGGTCGCTTCTGGCCGCGCTCGAGGTTCTCGTGGAGGCGGCGGGAGAGGGAACGTCCGCCGCAGCGATCGGGGACATGCTCGAGCTAGGGTCAGCCAGTGAACGTGCACACCGCGAGGCGGGCGCCCGCGCCGCCGAACTGGGAGTCGATTGGCTCCTCCTGTTCGGGACCGAGGTCGCGGCGCTGAGAGAAGGCGCGCTCGAGGCCGGCATGCCGGCCTCGCGGGTAAGGATCTTCGAAAGTAAGACCGCGCTCGTCGACACACTGAGAAAGGAACTCGACGAGTCCGCGGTTCTGTTGGTGAAGGGGTCGCGCGGAATGCGTATGGAGGAAGTGGTTGAGTTGCTGACAGCGGAGGCGCCCGCCTCCAAGTCGGCCGGAGCCTAGGCTCCCCATCGGAAGGGCTGTCATGTTTTACCATCTCCTATACCCCCTAAGGGACCTCGTTTCTGCCTTCAATGTCTTCCGGTACATTACCTTCCGATCGGCGTACGCGGCGGTGACAGCCCTGCTCATAAGCTTCCTCCTCGGCCCCATCTTCATTCGCATGCTCAAGAGGCGTCGACTGACCGAAGGCGTCAGAGAATACGTCCCGGAGTCGCACGCGGCCAAGGCCGGGACCCCGACGATGGGCGGACTGCTCATCCTCGTGGCGACGCTCGTTCCGACGCTCCTCTGGGCACGGCTTGACAACGAGTTCATCTGGCTCATGGTCTTCGCGACCATCTGGCTCGGCGGTGTCGGGTTCGCGGACGATTACCTCAAGGTGGTCAGGAAGCGCAGAAAGGGACTGGTCGCCCGCTACAAGCTGACGGGGCAGCTTCTGCTCGGGCTTCTGATCGGGCTCTATGTCTACTACACGCACCTGAACGGCCCCGCCTCGGACGTGGAGGTGCCGTTCTTCAAGGACGCCGTCCTGTCGCTCGGGGCCGCCTACGTGCTCTTCGTGATGATGGTCATCACCGCGAGTTCGAACGCGGTCAACCTCACCGACGGACTCGACGGCCTCGCGATAGGGCTGGTCATCTTCTGCGCGCTGGCGTTCGGCGCGATGAGCTACGTGACGGGACACGTGAAGTTCAGCGACTACCTCAACATCCCGTTCATCGCGGGCACCGGGGAGCTCACGGTCTACTGCTCGGCACTCATCGGAGCGGGACTCGGCTTCCTCTGGTTCAACTCGCACCCGGCGGACGTGTTCATGGGTGACACGGGGTCGCTCGCGGTCGGGGGCGCGCTGGGGACGCTCGCGATCCTCATCAAGAAGGAGATGTGGCTGATCATCGTCGGTGGCGTCTTCGTCATCATCGCCGCCTCCGTGATCATTCAGATAGCGTCGTTCAAACTTCGCGGCAAGCGGGTGTTCCTCATGGCCCCGCTTCACCATCACTTCCAGAAGAAGGGGTGGCCGGAGAGCAAGGTGGTCATCCGCTTCTGGATCGTCGGAGCGCTCTTCGCGCTGATGGCGCTCTCGACGCTCAAACTTCAGTGACAGGTGGGTTTCATGAAGACCGGATGGGCGGACGAGAAAAAGCGGAAGCGCGCGAAGAAGGGACGGGCACTTGGGCGGTCTAACGCCTCAGGCACTGCGGTCGAAGAGAGTCCTCGTGGTCGGGCTGGCGCGGAGCGGGTCGGCGGCCGTGGAGCTGTTGCTTCGCTCAGGAGCGTCGGTCGTGGCAACGGATCTGCGAAGCGCGGACGAGCTCGGAGTCGATTCCCGCGACTGGAGCGACAGAGGAGTGGAGCTTAGGCTCGGAAGCCAGACGCCGGACGTACTCACCGGCATCGACCTCGTCGTTCTCAGTCCGGGTGTGCCGCTGGATTCGCCGCTCCCGAGGGGCGCGCGAGAACGCAACGTTCGCACGATAGGAGAGCTCGAGCTCGCACACGCAGTATCGAGCGGAAAGTGGTTGGCCGTGACCGGAACGAACGGAAAGACGACGACGACCACGCTCCTGGGCGAGCTCGTCAGGACCACGGGCAGGAGCGTCGCGGTCGCGGGGAACATCGGGCTTGCC
>DAOWER010000029.1 GCA_030638405.1 Candidatus Eiseniibacteriota bacterium
AAGATGTAGTCCAGCTTCCCCGGGGCGAACGAGCTCCGCGCGTCTCGCCAGGTGGCCACCGTGACGCCTCCAGCGGTGCGTGGCCACGCGTCGGCGAGAGGGGTCCCGTCCCAGTCGGGCGCGAACGACGGCCCGAACCTCTCCTCGTCGGCGATCCTCCCTGACAGCAGAGTCTGAACTTGGCTCGCGCTTCCGACGAGGTTGATGTCGCCCGCGATGATGACGGGCGTGCCCTCGGGGAGGTCGAACGCGGCCGGAGCGCCCCCGTGAATCCCTGCATCACCCGGCGTCATCGTGTCGCGCGTCCACGCGGCGATGCCGTCGAGCTCCACCTGCCTTTCCGTCTCCTTATCGCAGCACGGGGGATGGGCGCAGACCACCGAGACGTCGACGGCGTGGATCTCGTCCGGCAGGTCGACGAGCGCCCAGTAGTTGCCCGACTCGTCGATCGCCGCGGCCGCAAGCGAGGCATACCTGCTGACGATGTGGCCCTCGTGCGTGTTCAGGCCGTGCCACTCGACTCCCGGAATCGCGAGCGAGACGTAGTCGGCCGCCTGCCTTGCCGTGTGCGCCCAGATCTCCTGGAAGCAGATGACGTCGGGGTCGAGCGCCCTCAGCACGCGGATGAACGGCGCGGGGCGCTTGAAGAGCCCATCGAAGAGCACGTTCCACGTGACCACACGGACGTGCTCTGGGCGGAGCCTCTCGAGAGAGAAGGCCAGTGGGAAAGGCGGCGGCTCGTCGGAGAGCTCCACGGTCACGGCCCCTTTGTTTGGTACCCGGTCGCCCTCTCTACCCTCATCCATCAGAACGAACGAGACCGACGGCCCCGGGGCGATGTCCACGCCGTCTTTCGTCCGGCGCAGGAACGACACCTCGAATCGCACCGACGAGACCGTCGGCGCCTGCCACAGCCCGATGTCGGCCTGCTCCACCTTCGTACCTTTGTCCCCGGACCAGACCTCGCCCTCTCTTCGACCGAACGTCCACGTGAACTCCACGCCCATTCCCTCGACGGCGCGTCCCGTCGAGACGTCTCCGTCTCCATCGACGAGAAGCGTGATTATGTTGCCGCCCTGGAGACTTGTCTCGGCTCCCAGGTCGAGCAGCAGTGTGATTCGCTCCCTGTCGCTCCGCACGCGGAAACTGACGAAACCGCCCCCCGTCCCGTCACCGCTCGGGTCCGCCCACACGGGGTCAACGGTCTCCCAGTCTCCGAAGAGCCCGTCGACCGCGACCGGGATCTCCTGCGCGGCCGCCAAGCCGGCGATCCCGAAGCGCACCAGACCCACCCACACCGTTCGTTTCACACTGCTCCTCCTTAGTCGACCCGCTACGGGTCGTACCTCGGACGCGGGTGAATTACCTCCAACCACTACAGCATGCGACTTCCGGCGGTCAAGACAGGAAGGAGGCGGAGCCGCGGACCGCAGGGCGCTCATGCGTTGCGCGGAGGCCCATGCGCTACCTGGATGCCCACGCGTTACCTGGACGCCCACGGGACGTTCCTTGACTGGCGCAGGTTCCCGTCGGATACTTGGCTGACCGTAGCGGAGCAGGAACGTCCACGGAGAGGAGCTGCCTTGTCACATTCGGACTCGCTTTCGTCAGGCGCCTCACGATCATCCGACTCGCCGGGGTCGCGTCTCCGCGCCCGGAGATGGGCGAGTGCCGCGGCCGCGTGTCTCGGGGCCGCACTCGCGCTGGGAGGGTGCTCCGGTCCGTCCCTGGCCCCCGGCGTTCCCAGGCACGTGGTCGTCATCTCGATCGACACGGCCCGGGCCGACCACTTCGGTTTCCTCGGCAGCGAGCACGTCTCGACGCAGGGTCTGGACGCGTTCGCCCGCGAGGCGATTGTCTTTACGGACTACATGACGGTTGTTCCGACCACTCTGGCGTCGCACACGACGCTCTTCACGGGGAAGTACCCTCACCACCATGGTGCGCCGCGCAACGGGTTCGTGATCAACGACGCGAACGAGATGCTGGCCGAGACGCTGCACGAGGCCGGCTTCCACACGGCAGGCTTCGCGGGTTCCTTTGCGCTGGACGAGCGTTTCGGCTTCGCTCAGGGCTTCGACCACTACGACCAGGAGTTCGACATCTACGTGGGCGACAGTGGCGCCGACCAGAACCAGCGGCTTGCGGAGCAGGTGACCGACGCGGCGATCGCGTATCTGGACGAAGCCGGTGTGCCCGACCGACTGTTCCTCTTTGCCCACTATTTCGACCCGCACGCGCCCTACTCGGCGCCTCCGCCCTTTGACACGGCGTACGACCCTCAGGGAACCCACGGGCTGTACCCGGCCGAGGCCATCAAGCGCTATGAGGGGTTCTCCCCCGAGCAGAAGGAACGGAGCATTCAGCGGCTTGCGATGCAGTACGCCTCCGAAGTGTCCTACAGCGACCATCACGTGGCGCGCCTGCTCGATGATCTCGCCGGCAGAGGCGTGCTGGACCAGGCCCTCGTTGTCGTGACGACCGATCACGGTGAGTGTCTTTGGGAGCACGAGGAGGAGTTCGACCACGGTCGCACCGTCTACCAGGCGACCATGCACGCTGTTTGCGCCATGAGACTTCCCGCGGGCGAGCTGGGGGGCACTCGCGTGAGCGAGCTCGTCGCCAGCATCGACGTGCTGCCTACCATTCTGGACCTTCTGGGTCTGGAGGTCCCGGCGCGTGTGGACGGGGAGTCGGTGCCCCTCAGGAGTGTGGGGGAGGGCATCGCTCCGAGGGTCCGCTTCGGTGAGGCCACCAAGCCGCGCTCGCAGGCCGAGACGGATCCCAGGTGGACGAACATCCGGAAGGCCCGGTGCATCCGCGACGGGCGCTACAAGTACGTGTGGACGCCGTATCTCGGCACGCAGGAACTCTACGACGTCAGTGCCGACCCGCGCGAGAAAACGAATCTGCTCGAAGCGCCGACGGACGAAGCGCTCAGATTGGCAGCCGACATGCGGGCGAGGCTCGAGGTCTGGACGGACTCGGCTCAACCGCTGCCCTCCGCGTTCGATTCCTCTCAGACGGAGGAGAGCATCAGGCGGCTCCGCAGTCTGGGGTACCTGCAGTAGGCCCGTCCCGCAGCAGTCAAATGCCCACCTTTCCGCGACTCGCTGACAAGCCGCGCAGGTCTTGACTATCGGACGCGTGTGCGATATCATGGATTGATCTTGCTGATCTGTCACTGATGACACTGGCTCGCGTGGAGCGGGCCTCGTTCGCACGCCTTTGACCAGGAGAGAACCATGCTAGGGAGCATCAGGGTACGCAGCAGTGTGTGGGGGCTCCTGCTGTGCGTTGTCGCGCTGCTGGCAATGGCGGGGACCGCCTGGGCGCTGACTGAATCGACCGACGTGCCGATCGCGTCGACGCAGGGCCGC
>DAOWER010000231.1 GCA_030638405.1 Candidatus Eiseniibacteriota bacterium
GAGGCGTCCGGATACAACCTATTATGTTATGAGAGTGGCAGGCGCGCGGTAAAGCCGTTTCATGCCGTCACGAGCCGCCACGCCGGCACACGACAGAGGCCCCCGGCGTGCAGCCGGGAGCCTCCTGTCATCATGACGGCCCGTCCGAGCGGCAGTCAGTCGCCCCTCTACCTGAACATCGACTTAATGACGCCCCAGGAAGCGTCCTCGACGGCGACCGGCTCGCAGCCAGGCTTGAGGGCTCCCCTGTCGCTGCCGCCGGTGCCCGTCCCCGCACAGGGAGACAGGTCGTCGATCGCGAGGTTGGTCGGGGGCATGCAGAACATGGGGTCGAGCGAGATGTCGTTCGGCCCCGGCGCGACGAACCGGTAGTCGAGCGCGCCGTTCCAGTAGACGTCGTTGTAGTCGATCATCGGCGCGGGAGGATCGGGGGCGGTGCTGTCGGAGCCCCTGTAGATCCCGTAGTAGTAGTTCTCGCCGACGATGTTGTCTGTGATGGTGGCGACGCCCGTGACGATCGTCCAGTTGCCGACGTAGATCTGGATGCCGCAGTCGTCGTTGTAGACAATCGTGTTGTGGTCGATCAGCGGGTCACCGTTGTTGTAGTTGACCATGACGCCCATGCGGTTCCCGACAATGATGTTGTACCGAACGATCGCCGAGCACTCCAGTCCGAGCCAGACGCCGCTCGCGGACCAGCCGGGGCCCGTGCCGTTGGTGATCCAGAAACCCTCGATGATGGTGTCGCGTGTGAACGGCCCGTTGCAGATCACGGTGCTGTAGTCGTGGCCCGCCCCGTCTATGACGGTGCAGTCCGCTCCCTCTCCGAGCAGTGCGACACCGTCCTTCATGAGCACTTGCTCGTTGTACACGCCCTCGAGCACATACACCGTGTCTCCGTACGCCGCGACGTCGACACCGGCCTGAATGGTCAGGAAGTCACCTCCGCCTGCCCAGTCCACCGTGTAGGTCACGGCGAACGCCGGAGCGAAGAGAAGAGCGAGGATCGCGCACGCACATAGCACTCTCTTCACTTGAACCACCTCCCAGTCTGTGGCGAGTCGGTACCCTGTCCACCGGCTCCACCGCTCACCCGTGCTCCTGCCATTCGAGCAGGTAGTACGCCCCGGTACAGAGCACCTCGCGCACGCCGGGCAGCCACGGGAATGCGAAGCCCAGCGTCGGCACACCGTACCTCAGTTCGAACGACGGTCTCAGCGCGAACAGCCTGCGCGCCCTGACGACGAGCCCCGAGCCCCTCGCGAGCCGCTCGAAGGCGCCCACGGTCATCCGGGTCCGCGCAATGTGACGAAGCCGCGGGTGCGCGTGCATGTACGGCAGGTACCTGAGCCGCGACCCCGTGAGCTCGACCTGCTGGTGGCCACCGAAGGCAGAGTAGTAAGGAGGGAACGTAACGAACACGAAGCCACCACCCCGAAGTGCCGCCTTCAGGTGACGGACCATCTTCTCCTTGTCCGCGATATGCTCTATTACGTCCCGGAGAAGAACGAGATCGAACTGCCCCCTGAGTGACGCGGCCACGCTCTCGTCGAGAATGTCCGCCTTGCGGAACTCGACCTCGCCGTCGTCCGTCCATGGGAATTCGCCGATGTCGAGCCCCACACAACGCCCGGCCGCGCGCGCGAACTCGCGCGTCGCGCCGCCGTCACCACATCCCACGTCCAGAATCGCCGCGGCCTGGATGGACACGTCGTTCTCTTCAAGGAACGGGATCAGGTAGCGTCGCGCCAGTTCTCTCTGATAGTGGACGTAGTAGTCCGCCCACGTGTCGAATTCACCTCTTCGTATCCGTCGTGACATCAGTTGAACCTGAATCTGATTGTACTGCCTTCAGAAAAGTGAATCAAGTCCATTCTACAGGATGTCGACTCGCAGCAGTGGTGTGGGCGGCCCACGGGACGTCGGCGGCCACCGCGGACTAGACCTTCAGCACGCGGGCAAGCACGGCACCGGTGTACGAGCCCTTCTTGCGCGCGACCTCTTCGGGTGTTCCGGCGACGACGACCCGTCCGCCCCCATCGCCTCCCTCCGGGCCGAGGTCGATGATGTGGTCGGCGGTCTTGACGACGTCCATGTTGTGCTCGATGACCAGGACCGTGTTGCCGCGGTCGACGAGGCGCCCGAGCACGTCGAGCAGCATCTTGACGTCGTGGAAGTGCAGCCCCGTGGTGGGTTCGTCCAGGATGTACAGCGTCCGGCCCGTGCTCCTGCGCGACAGCTCGGAGGAGAGCTTGATCCTCTGCGCCTCTCCGCCGGACAGGGTCGTGGCCGGCTGGCCGAGGCGTATGTATCCGAGGCCGACGTCGTGCAGAGTCTGGAGCTTCCTCCTGATCATGGGGATGCTCGAGAAGAAGTCCAGGGCCTCGTCGACGGTCATCTCGAGAATGTCCGCGATGTTCTTGCCCTTGTAGGTGATCTCGAGCGTCTCCCGGTTGAACCGCTGGCCGGCGCAGGCCTCGCACGTGACGAAGACGTCCGGCAGGAAGTGCATCTCGATCTTCATCTGTCCCCCACCCTGGCACGCCTCGCACCGCCCTCCCCGGACGTTGAAACTGAACCTCCCGGGTCTGTAGCCGCGCGCCCGCGCCTCGGGCACCTTCGCAAGAAGCTGGCGGATGTGCACGAACGTCCCCGTGTACGTCACCGGGTTCGACCTCGGTGTGCGCCCGATCGGAGACTGGCTTATGTTGACCACCTTGTCTATGTGCTCCAGCCCCTCGATACGGTCGAACTTGCCCGGGATCTTCCTCGCTCGATGGAACCACTCCGCGAGGGCACGGTGGATGATGTCCGACACGAGCGTGCTCTTCCCGGAGCCTGAGACGCCCGTCACGCACGTCAGGGTCGAGAGCGGGACCTCGACGTCGATGTTGGCCAGGTTGTTCTCTCGCGCACCGACCACCCTGAGCACGGGGCCGTCGCTCGGCCTGCGCTCGGCGGGCGGCCTGATGCTCTCCTTGCCCGAGAGGTACCGCCCGGTGATGGAGTCGGCGTGCTTCGGAAGCTCGTCGGGAGGACAGCTCGCGACCAGGTAGCCGCCTTCTCTCCCGGCGCCCGGGCCGAGGTCAACGACCCAGTCGGCGGTGCGGATGGTCTCCTCGTCGTGCTCCACGACGATGACCGTGTTCCCGATGTCCCTGAGCGCGATCAGTGTCTTCAGGAGCTTCGCGTTGTCGTGCTGGTGGAGTCCGATCGACGGCTCGTCGAGGATGTAGAGAACGCCCACGAGGCGCGTGCCTATCTGCGTGGCGAGACGGATGCGCTGAGCCTCGCCACCCGAGAGAGTCCCGGAGGACCGGTCGAGCGTCAGGTAGTCGAGTCCGACGTTGGCCAGGAAGCCGAGTCGCTCACGGATCTCCTTGAGGATCTCCTCGGCGATCTTCCTGTCGGTCCCCTTGAGGGAGAGACCGCCGAAGAAACCGACGCACTGCTTCACTGACATCGCGGTGACCGTGTTGATGGGCAGCTCCCCTACGGTCACTGCCAGGGCCTCGGGCTTGAGCCTCGCGCCCTCGCAGTCGGGGCACAGGTCGACGGCCATGAAGCCCTCGATCCAGCGCCGCACGTTCTCCGATTTGGTCTCACGGTAGCGCCTCTCCAGGTTCGGTATCGCCCCCTCGAAGCCACCGACGTACTCCCAGCGTCCCTTCTCGAACTCGATCTTGTACTCTATCTTCTCCTCGCCCGACCCCCTGAGAAGCACGTTCCGGATGTGTGCATCCAGGTCCTCGAACGGGGTCATGAGACCGAAGCCGTAGTACTCCGACAGCGCGTCCAGCTTGTGCCTCGCCCATCCGGTCGCCAGGTCGGGCCAGCACGACACCGCCCCGTCCCTCAACGAGAGAGCGGGGTCGGGCACGATGAGGTCGGGCTCGACCCTCATCTGTGTTCCGAGACCTCCGCACGTCTGACACGCCCCGTATGGACTGTTGAAGGAGAACATGCGCGGCTCAATCTCTCCGGGGCCGACCCCGCAGTGCGGGCAGCTCGCCTTCGCGGAGAGCAGCATCTCGTCCTTGCCCGCCGAGATCCGGACCAGCCCGTCCGTCAACTCGAGCGCGGTCTCCAGCGAGTCGACCAGGCGCTGCCGGACCCCGTCCTTCAGGACGAGCCTGTCGACGATCACGTCTATGTCGTGCTTCTTGCTCTTATTGAGCTTCCCGACGTCGTGCACATCCGTGGTCTCGCCGTCGACACACACCCGCACGAAGCCGCCCCGCTCGATCCTCGCCAGGATGTCACGGTGCTGCCCCTTCTTGCCTCTCACCACCGGCGCCACGACGTGGACCCGTTTCCCGCTGGGAAGCGACAGCACGCGGTCGGCCATCTGGTCGACCGTGAGCTGCGAGATCTCCCGTCCGCACATGTGGCAGTGGGCGTGTCCCACACGGGCGTAGAGGAGCCGCAGATAGTCGTATATCTCGGTGGCCGTTCCGACGGTCGAGCGCGGGTTACGCGTCGCCGTCCGCTGTTCGATGGATATGGCGGGCGAAAGCCCCTCGATCAGCTCGACGCGAGGCTTCTGCATCTGCGAGAGGAACTGGCGAGCGTAGGCCGAGAGCGATTCGACGTACCGCCTCTGCCCCTCGGCGTAGATGGTATCGAAGGCAAGAGACGACTTGCCCGACCCGGACAGGCCGGTGATCACCGTGAGCGACCCCCTGGGGATCATGAGATCGAATCCCTTGAGGTTATGCTGTCGCGCCCCGCGGATCACGAGGCACGCGGGCTCCTGGTGCTCACTTCGGGAGGGCTTCCGGGGCGAGCTTCTTCTTGACTGGCCGGTTTTAGGCATGCTAGAAAGCTTACTATCATTGCAGCCATCCAACAAGAAACAAAGCGGGGCAAGGAGAAGAGATGACAATCCGAAGAGCCATCCTCGCGGTCTTGCTGGTCGCGGCAGTGGTCCTGATGGCCGTCGTCATCAGCTGGGAGCC
>DAOWER010000025.1 GCA_030638405.1 Candidatus Eiseniibacteriota bacterium
AGGCAGGTCTTCGACACGTTCCGGAAGATCAACGAGACGTTCTACTCGCCGGGGAAGATCTTCCGCCGCTGGTGGCGGATAATCACGGGTTTCAGGACGAAGAACCCGCTCCGCTGGATCTTCCGAATGGGAATCGCGACGGTGGTGTTCGCCGAGCTGTCGATTTTCCAGAAGGACCACGCCGAACAGAGGGTGTACATCATCGACCCGGAAGCGCACGAGTGATGCGCGATCGCCCGGCGCAGCAGTGATGAGGACGCGCCGCCAGAGGCGCGTGATCGGCCCCCGCGCGTGGCAGCGCGGGAGCGAAAGGAGGGGGGAAATGGCACGAGTGGCCCTGATCACGGGCGCAATCGTCGAGATCGTGTTCCGTGGTATCCCGGCGCTTATTGGAACGCCCGAGATGGCTGGCGTATTCGGGCTCGAGTTCCTGCCCGGATTCATCCCGTACGTTCACGCGTTCGGCGCCGTGATGGTGACGTTCGGGATCATGTTCCTCATCGCCGCGAAGATCCCCGAGAGGCACATGCTCGTCATCAACATGGCGATACTTCGGTTCTTCCTGGGTATTCTGGCGCAGTTCTGGACCTTCATCCAGATGGGCGAACTGCACATCTTCTGGTGGATCCACATGATCGTCGACGCGCTGCTGGTGCTCTTCCTGCTGGCGGCTCGGACGAAGATGATGCGGAAGCCCGCGTAGACGGAGAAAGTCGCGCTGGTGAGATGGTCGCGCGACTGGACGGAATCGCGTGGAGGAAACATGCAGTTTGAGGGGGGACTGAGCTCGCGTGGGCTTGAGTCCCAACGCGGGAGGCCGGGGGAGTGACCCCCGGCCTCCTCTTGTTCGTGGGCTTGCACGTGCCGCCAGCTCTCTATCGCTCCGGCGCCCACGCCTTCCTGAATACCACGAAACGAACGAACAGCCAGACGCCGATTGCGCCTAGCGTGACGAACCAGATGGGCCACGGGTTCGCGCGGAAGATGTAGAGGAGCGGCACGACCGTGCTCGTCCACAGGCCTCCGCCCATGAACGGTTCGTGCAGGAGCTGCTTGTAGCCGAACGCGTCGGGCGCCTTGGTTTCGAACTTCGGGTCAGCGACGCGCAGAAGCAGGATGCCGGTGGCCGTGACGCCGGTCGACTGCCCGAACTCGGCGATGGATCGCTCGAACCAGTAGTCGGGCAGCATCCGGCGCGCGAGGAACATCACGCACCAGACGTTCCACGCGATACCGGCGAGCATCAGGATGAGGAAGGGAACGATGTTCGTGATGATGGCCTCGATCTTGAGCGTGGCGAGTGCCGCGACGACCAGATAGTCGAGCGACAGCCCCTGAAGCCTCCGCATCAAGCGCCGGTCGACGACCTTGCGACGGTCGTACCTGTCCATCAGCTTCTGAAGGATGACGCCGCCCACCATTGCGAGCGGGAAGAGGGGGAAGCTGCCGAGGATGGCGTTCTTCGGATTGGTGAGCCAGAGTCCCTCGAGCCCCGTGAGCCCCTTCTTAAGGATGTACCCGATGAGTATCGCCACCGCGACGATGGCGAGGTGCATCGCGAGCGTCTCGACCGACTCGGAGCGGAACGTGAGCTTCCCGGCCTCGGTCCGCTCGCCCACGGGCGTGATGCCGTCGCCCGCGATCTCGTGTGAGTCGCGCTGTTCCGCCGCGCCCTTGCAGTAGCGCTTGCGCGCGGCCCAGTTGACCAGAGCCATCCCCACGACCACGCCCGCGACAACGCCCACCGTCGCGGAGCCGAGCGCGAGGTCCGCACCCTCCGCCCAGCCTTTATCGGCGAAGACGGGCGCCAGTCCCGCGGCCGTGCCGTGCCCGCCCTCGAATCCCACGGGGATGATGGCGCCGAACATGGCGGGGATGTCGAAAACACGCGACAGGACGAAGAGCGTCAGCCCGATGCCAACGGCGTACTGCCCCCACGCCACGATCTGCCCGAACGCGAGCTGTGGCCCGGCGATACGCCAGACCTTCCTGAGCGGCGGGATGGCGACGCCCAGGAAGAGCGTCGCGAAGACGATGTTGATGAGGAGGCTCGGCAGCTTGCTCCAGCCGGCCGTCGCGTCGGAGACGAACGCCTCGCTGCCCGGCGCGTACCGCTGCAGAAGCTGGATGACGATGAGCCCCAGGAGCCCGCCGATGACGGAGGCGGGGAGGAGCAGCTTCTGGGTCCAGCGGACCTTGGTTCTGATGGCCTGCCCGACCAGCAGCAGCAGGCTCAGCGCGCAGAAGGAAAGGACTATGCGGTCGATTCTCTGCCTCCGTGTGTTGTGGCCTCTGAACCGCGCGGCGCCGGGGCCGGCGAGCTCAGCGCCAGTAGGGCGGCCGTGAGGCACACGAGCACGACGAGCGCGCCCTGGGGCCTCTCCCGAGAACGTTCATGCGAGCGTTCATTCTGCGCACCTCCTTCCCCTAGACGGGGATCTGGTGGGAATCGAATTTCGCGTCAGCAGTGGCTGCCTGACTATGTCATTTGGATTCACCCGATTGTGTTGTACGAGCGCCGCTCAGTCAAGCCTATATCCTCCGCTATTGTTGCCCTGCCTTCGCTCTTCCCGCGCGGCCGGATGTACGTATATAATGGACGCTTCAGCGTTCATGCGACGGTGCGCGGCGTGGGTCCGGAGGGCGCCGCTGCCATGAGCTATCGAACCACCGGCCACCGGACTACCGGAGAGGCGCAGATGAGCTTCCAGGACAAGCTGTCGGCACTGCTATCGAAGCGGGAGACGTTCGACAACGCTCCGCGGGTGCAGATGATTAAGGACGCCGTGACCCACCGCGAGGCCATCCCCGCGGCGTGCGGCGCGCTGGCCACGTGGACGCCGCCCGAGTCGAGCGGACGAAGCCCGAAGGACACCTATCTGGTCAGGAACCCGGAGAGCGAAGACACCATCGACTGGAACGCGCCCAACAACATCCCGTTGGCGCCGGACACGTTCGACATGGTGCTCGAGGACTCCCTGGCGACGCTCGAGAGAACCGACCGCGTCTACGTGACCGACAGGCTGGTCGGCGCCGACCCGACCTACGCGCTGCCCGTTCACGTCATCGGCGACAAGGCGCTTTCCGCGCTCTTCATCGACAACATGTTCCGACCCTGGTCGGACGAGACGGTGGCCGCGAGCTGCTTCACGGACCGTCACTTCACGCTCATCTCGCTTCCGTATCACAAGCTAGACCCCGCGCGCTACGAAGGGCGCCTGCGCGAGGACCCGAATCTCGGCCACACCTCGACCATGTGCGTCGCGATGGACTTCGACCGGCGCATCGGCGTCGTCTATGGCTCGGCCTACGGCGGCAGCATGAAGAAGCTCATCTTCACAGTGATGAACTACATGCTCCCGGGGGAAGGAATACTCCCGCTCCACTGCAGCGCGAACGAAGGGACCGACGGGAAGAGCGCCCTGCTCCTCGGCCTGTCCGGGACCGGCAAGACCACGCTCTCGGCAGACGCGTCGCGGGCGCTCCTTGGCGACGACGAGCACGGATGGAACGAGGAGGGCATCGCCAACTTCGAGTTCGGGTGCTACGCGAAGCTCATCGACCTCAACCCCGAGACGGAGCCCGAGATCTACAACGCGTGCTTCCATGAGGACGAAGTAGAGAAGCACGGTGCGATTATCGAGAACGCGATGATGTACCCGTGGGGCGAGTTCGATCTGTTCGACGAGCGGTACACGCCGAACTCGCGCGGCTCGTATCCTCTGCGCTACCTCTCCAACATCAAGGAGCCGCCGCGCGCCGATCACCCGTCGACGATCCTCTTCCTGACCGCGGACGCCAACGGCGTCATCCCGCCCGTCTCGAGGCTCAGCCGCGAGCAGGCGATGTTCTGGTTCCTCATGGGCTACACGAGCAAGCTCGCGGGGACGGAGACGGGCATCGTCGATCCAGTGAGTACGTTCTCGCGTTTCTTCGGCGCGCCGTTCATGCCTAGGAACCCGGACGTCTACGCCAAGATGCTGGGCGAGAAGATGGACACGTACGGCTCGACCGTCTACCTCGTCAACACGGGCTGGACCGGCGGGCCGCACGGGGTGGGTCACAGGATCAGCCTGCCGCTCACGCGGAAGATATTGAGCGCGGCGCTCGAGGGTAAGCTCGAGAACGTCGAGTTCGAGTGCGACCCCATATTCAAGGTCTCCGTTCCGAAGACCTGCCCGGGCGTCGACGACCCGTCGATCCTGAAGCCGATCAACACGTGGGATGACCCCGCGGCGTACGAGGAGCGCGCGAAGGAGCTCGCCGCCGACTTCCTCGAGAGCTACGAGAAGTCGTACGGCGACAAGGGCATCGATGCCGCGGTGGCGGCGGAGTGCCCGGGGGCGTAGCGGCGGAGAGTCCGGCGCGCAGGTTCTGACTCTTTAGCACTTGATTTCACACCTCCTGTCCGTATCATGCGGGCAGGAGGTGAGCATTTGAGCGAGGTACGAGAGCAGCTGTTCGACGAGTGGGCCGCGTCGTACGACAAATCCGTCGACGGGTCCTCGGGCTTCCCCTTCGAGGGGTACGAGCGCGTGCTCGACCTCATCGCCGAGCGAGCGCACATCGAGACCGGCGCGGAAGTGCTCGACCTCGGTATCGGCACGGGCAATCTCGCCGCGCGCTTCATAGACCGTGGGTGCGCGATCTGGGGTCTGGACTTCTCGCTCCAGATGCTCGCGAAGGTGCACCGCAAGTACCCGCAGATAGAACTCCTCAAGGCTGACATCAAGGGCGACTGGCCGATCGACGTGGACAGGCACTTCGACCGCGTGGTCTCGGCGTACGTCCTCCACGAGTTCGACCTCGAGTCGAAGGTCCGGCTGCTGCGCAAGCTCGTCTGCGACCACCTTGTCGAGGGGGGCCGTGTGGTGGTGGGGGACATCTCCTTCCCGACCAGGACGGCCCGGGACGACGCGGAGAAGCGCTTCAGCGGCACTTGGGACGAGGAGAGACAGAGCTGGGAGGGCAGCCTCTGGGACGAGGACGAGCACTACTGGGCCGCCGATGAGACGGTCGAGGCGCTGGCAGCGGTCGGCCTGACCGCGTGCTACGCACAGGTCTCGTTCTGCGGGGGCGTCTACGTCATCGAGCGGCCGGGCGCTGAATGCGCGGGCACCGGCCGCGGCGGGGGAGACAACTGATGCCGGAGGACGAGCGGCAGCGCGTGGGACCGCGCTTCATCATGGGGACTGGCATCACGCTGAGACGGCTCACGCGTGACGACCTTCCGCACATTCGCCGGTGGCTCGATGATCCCGAGACGCGTGGACTGATCGGCGCGACCGCGCCCATGAGTGAGGAGGACGGGGAGAAGTGGTTCGAGCGTGCTGACAGCGACCCGTCACGGATCTGGTACGTCATTGTCGCGGACGAGGACGATAGCGTCATCGGGGAGGCCGGGCTGCTCCGGCTGTCCCCCGAGTGGCGCACCACGGACATGACCGTTATCGTCGGCGAGAAGGAGCAGAGAGGGAAGGGCCACGGCGGCGAGGCGGGACGGCTTCTGCTGGACTTCGCGTTCAACTACCTCGGGCTGCACAGGGTGGCCATCGGAGTCGTCGGCTTCAACGAGGCGGCGCTCTCGTTCTGGAAGAAGCTCGGGTTCAGGGAGGAGGGCGTCCAGCGCGACGGGTACGTCCACGACGGCGCCTTCCACGACTTCGTGATGATGAGCATTCTGGAGGACGAGTGGCGGGAGCGGTACGGAGGCGCGGCCGAACGAGGTGGGCAGTGAGGCCCGGGCCCGCGATTCTCCACGGATTCGCCCTGTCCGCCGTCACGATCGTCGCCATAGCGGTGGGGTTCGCGGTCTACAACCTGGTCGGACTCAGGGATCAGATCGCGGTCCAGGTGCTGACGGCGGGCACCGTCTGCGTGGTGGCGTTCGCCGTCTGGGGTTTCGTGGTCCACAGGCTGTCCCGGGGCAGGTTCTCTCTCGCCGACCTCAAGGAACTCGGCCTGGCTTACGCGGCGGCGCTTCTGTGGACACCGGTGCTGTTCGTCCCGGTGCACTACGTGACTCAGGGCTATCTGACGAGCTTCGGGAACATACTGGCGACGTGGCTGTTCCAGGTGCCGTTCAATCTGCTCGCGCTGATGGTCGCCAACGGGCGTCTGCTTGGAGACGCCGCAGGCGACCCCAGGCGTGACGGCTAGATGTCGCATGGGACGTTGGACGAGGTGATTCACTCGGAAGGAGGACGAAGATGCTGCGTTCGAATCTGCTCGAGAAGCTGACGCTCGCCGCCGTGGCGTGCGTGCTGGTCGCGGTCGTGCTCGCGGGGTGCGGCGGCACGAAGGTTGCCAACGTTGATCCGCGGACTGAGGGGTACATAAGCGGGCGATGGAACGACTCCGACGCGCGCGCAGTTGCCGAAGACCTGATCCCGCAGTGCCTCGAGAGCCCGTGGCTGCCCGAGTTCAGGGGACAGCAAGGCGACCAGAGGCCGCGAGTTCTCGTTGCGTACGTGGAGAACAACACCAGCGAGCACATCAGTATAGACGTCTTCATGAACGAGCTGCAGCGGGTCCTCATCAACTCGGGCGTGGTGCGGTTCGTTGCGGACGAGGTCGTGCGCGAGGACCTGATGCGCGAGGTCGAGTGGCAGCGCGATATGGCGGCGGGCGGCGGCGTCTCCCGTGACGTTGACCGTGGCGTCTCCGGCGCCGACTTCATGATGATGGGGGCCGTCAACTCGGTCGTCGACCAGGGGGGCGGCAGCGCCATCGTTTACTACAAGGTCGACCTGTCGCTGACCGATCTCAGGAACTGGGAGAAGGTCTGGATCGGGACGGCCGAGCGGAAGCACTTGGTTGAAGGTTCGAAGGTCAGATTCTAGGAGAGGCATTGCGAGACAACCTCACGCGGCCCACGGCTCTGGTCGTGCTCGTGTCGGCGTGCGTGCTGGCGGGTTGCGCCCAGCACGCACGGGTGATGTGCGAGCCGCTTGAGCTTATCTACAGCGGGGACGCATCCGCGGCGGTCACTGCCATCGACGGCACCGGGCTCGCGGAGTCCGGACGGGACCGCTTCCTCTACCACGCGCAGCGCGGGCACTTGCTGCACCTGGCGAACGATTTCGAGGCCAGCAACAGCGAGTTCGAGGCGGCGGGCGCTGTGTCGGACGAGCTCAAGCCCTGGAGCGTCACGGAGACGCTGACGGACTACAGCCTCAACGAGACGGTCAAGGACTACTCGGGCGAGGATTACGAGCGCGCGTATCTACACTACTACATGACTCTGAACTACCTCGAGATGGATGATCTCGGCGGTGCGCTGGTCGAGTGCAGGCGGCTCGACGAGGTCTTCCGGGAGCTCGACGCGCGGTACGAGGACGACGGGCGCTACCAGGAGGACGGGTTCATCCGCTACCTCTCAGGGCTCATCTACGAGGCGATGGGGCACCGGGACGACGCGAGGGTTGACTTCAGACTGGCCGTCCAGGCGTACGAGGAAGAACGGGGCGACGAGACGGGCGTCCCGACGCCGTGGGGACTGACGCGGTCGCTCGACCGTCTGGAGGACCCGTGGGGGCCGGCGGACCGGACCGTGATCCCGGAACCGGCCGCGGAGCCGGATGATGTGGCGGCCGCGGAGCCGGATACGGTTCCCATCCCCGCGCGAGCCGGACATTCGGGGCCGCAGACGGAGATAGTCGTTGTCATCGACTCCGGCTGGGCTCCATACAAGATTGAGAAGTCGGTTCAGGTGCCCATCCATCGATCGCTCGTGCCTGAAGAACTGCGCGGCCGGACCAATCTGGCCGCCCTCGTGAAGGTGGCCTACCCGAAGTTCGTGAGCCCGCCAGGCGCGGGCGTGCCGTTCCGCGCGGGGGTTGCCGATTCGACGGGTGACTGGGCCCTTGCGGAAACGGCCGAGAAGGTGCAGGACCTGGACGCGCTCGCGCGCTGGGTGCTGGAGCGCCGGATGCCGGCCATTGTGCTGCGGTCGACGCTGCGCGCCACCGCGAAGCAGGTCGCGCTGGCCAGCGCGAAACATGAGATGGAGGAAGACCGGGACGAGGACTCGGATAAGCAGCCGGTTGCCCACGTCGAAGACGACGACGAGGGCCCCTGGAAGGCCATCTTCGGCTGGCTCCTCGAGAACGCGGCAACAGTCGCCGTTGCGGAGACCGAGCAGGCCGACACGCGCAGCTGGGTGCTTCTGCCAGCCGAGATATGGATGGCGCGCATTCCGGTCCGGCCGGGCGAGCACGAGGTGGTGGTGCAGGCGCTGGATGGAAGCGAACCGTTCTCCCTCGGGCGAGTGAGCGTGGCGGAGGGGGAGAAGGTCTTCAGGAGCGTCCGCTTCTTCAGCGGGCCGCATCCCGTGAGGTGCGATGACTGACGCGCGATGACTGACGTGCGCGGAGATGTCGACTCAAGCAACGTGGGGGCCGGTGAAATGCTGAGAGCCATACCCGTTCTGTTCTTGCTGCTGGCATTCGGAGGGACCGCGAGCGCCGACGTGATCGCGGACGCCGACACCCTCAACGTGAACTCCGTACTCTCCGATGAACGGCTCCTCGCAGAGCGCTCGGTGGAGGGTCAGCTGCCCGAGGACGGGCGTCCGCTCTACTACGCATCGGAAGTGGTCGTCGTATCCGACAGGCCGGCGCGGTTCGAGCCGTTCGCCCCCGAACACGCGGTCATCGAGGGCAGCGCGGGCGACGAGATCGCGTGGGCTCCGCACGTCCAGCTCGGCGACTACGGGACGAGCGTGTTCCCCGCGGTGCGAGGCCTCTCACGCGAGCACATCGGCTACGAGTACGACGGCGTCCCCCTGAACAGCGTGCAGAACGGTCTGTTCGAGCTGACGCTCTTCGACGTCTTCGACACACGCGCGACACTCATGCGCGGGCCGTTCGCGCGGCTCGCGACCGGGCGGTCGGCGCTGGCCGCGGTGTCGATGAGCCCGAGCTACGGCGCGGGCACGAGCGTCGCGCTCGCGAGCGGTTCGAAGCAGGACGCGGCGCGCTTCTCGCACCGTGGCGGCAACGTGGGCTTCAGGCTGGGATTCCTGTCCGAGGACGGGTTCCGTGACAAGTCGGCCGTCGGTAGTTTGGGCGCCGAGGTCACCGCGCGGACAGAGCAGGGCGAGGGCGCCGTCACGTACATCCGCGCCAAGAGGGGAATCCCAGGGCCTGCTGGATATGAGATCTACGCCGGGAACCAGTGGGACGAGCTGCTTCTGGCGCGGGTGAACCTGCGCCGGATGGGTCCCGCGCGCCCGAGCGCCTACGTGGTCAGGCACGAGCAGGACTACGAGGACCAGGGTCACGAGCCGACGCACATCTCGACCGCGGGCGGCGCGGCCGTCGAGTTCTACATGGACGAGATGCTGGCGCCGGGCGCTCTGGTCACGGTCGCGTTCGACTACTCTCAGATCGACAGCTCGGACCCGCTCAACCCCGACCTCGGGCGCCACTCGCGTGGCAGCGGCTCGGTGGTCGGCAGCTACGTGGGGAGTTGGGAGCGGCTCCGCCTCGGCGTGGAAGGGGCGGCGACGCACACGGGCGACTTCGGCACGGCGCTCTCGGGCGCCGTGGGCGTGGCCGCCGTGGGGAGCGGGGGGCGAGTCTGGCTGACGTTGGGGCTGACCAACCGGCCGCCGACAATGAACGAGCTCTACTGGCCCGAGGACCTCTGGAGCGGCGGCAACGAGGACCTCGACCCGGAGAGCGTCGTGACCGTGGAGGCCGGGCTGGAGGCGCGCTTCAAGAGCCTGACGGGCACCGTGTCGACGTACAGGTCGACGGGCGAGCTCATTGCCTGGACGCCCGATTCCCTGTACGTCTGGCGTCCCGACAACGTTCAGAAGGCGCGCCTGGAGGGCATCGAGCTCGAGGCCAGGCTCGACCTCGGACCGGCGACCGTGTCGTACGCCAGTGCCTTCTCGACGTCGGAAGACACGGACACAGAGCTTGCGCTTCCGTACCGGCCCGAGTTCTCGCAGTGGGTCGCGGCCAGCATCGAGATCGGGCGCGTCACGGGCACCTACCGTCTGAGACACGTGGGAGAGGTGACCACTGGCGACTGGGAGTTCCCCGAGCTTGACGGCTACTCGGTGGCGGACTTAGGAGCGCTCGTCGACCTGCCGATCCGTGGTGCGGCTCTTAAGTTCGACATTCTGAACCTCATGGACGACCGCTACGAGACTCGCGTCCGCTACGAGATGCCCGGACGGGAGTGGCGAGCGACGCTGCTCCTGGGATGGGAGGACGATGCCTGATTCCGGCGGCAGCGCGCGCGCCCTCTGCCCGTCGCTGGCCGACGAGCTGGCGATGTTCAGTGAGTTCGGGACGCCGACAACGGTCGGCGTGACCGAGGTTGACGGGCCTTCCGGGCGCGTGTCTGTCGACACGTTCACCAACGAGTTCTGGACCTCGAAGCAGCGGGCCGCCAACCGGCTGCACGAGGTCTCCTACCGCGCGTGCTTCAAGCCGCAGCTCCCGCGCTTCTTCATCGACCGCCTGACCGGCGCGGGCGACGTCGTGTACGACCCGTTCATGGGGCGGGGGACGACGCCGCTCGAGGCGGCTCTGGCGGGGCGCGTGCCATATGGCTGCGACGTCAACCCGCTCTCCGAGATCCTGGTTCGTCCTCGCCTCGAGCCGCCCGGGCTCGACGACATCGAGGCGCGTCTTGCCGGCATCGACTCCGGTGCGACGGAGCTCGCCGCGGAGGAGCTCGCGGCGGAGGAAGCGCTTCCCGACGACCTCCTCGTCTTCTACCATCCGCACACGCTCCGGGAACTGCTGGCGCTGCGGCGGTATCTACTGAAGAGGGAAGGCGACGGCGCACTGGATGCCGTCGACCGGTGGATACGCATGGTGGCGGTCAGCCGGCTGACCGGGCACTCGAGCGGCTTTTTCTCCGTCTACACGATGCCGCCGAACCAGGCCGTATCGGTAGAATCCCAGCGGAAGATCAACCAGCAGAAGGGGCAGACGCCGCCCAGAAGGGACGTCCGCGAGCTCATTCTGAAGAAGAGCAGAGTGCTCCTGAGCGGGCTCGGGAATGCAGAAAGGGCGGTGCTTTCGGGGGTTCAGGAACAATCGTTGCTTCTAACAGGACCTGCTGCGGCGACTCCGGAGGTTGCGGATGGCTCGGTGGCTCTTGTCGTCACCTCACCGCCGTTTCTGGATGTCGTCGATTATGCGCGGGACAACTGGCTTCGGTGCTGGTTCTGCGGCATAAGCGCGGACGAGGTTCCGGTGACAGTTGTTCATGACCTCTCCACTTGGCAAGAGGCCATGACCGACGTGTTTCTGGAATTGTCGCGCGTTTTGCGACCCGGAGGGCACGTCGCCTTCGAGGTCGGAGAGGTGCGGGCGGGCACGCTGAAGCTGGAGGAAGCGGTTCTGCCGTGCGGGATGCGGGCGGGGCTTGGGCCCGTGCTCGTTCTCATCAACGATCAGGAGTTCACGAAGACGGCGAACTGCTGGGGTGTGAGCAACCGGGCCAAGGGCACTAATACGAACCGCGTCGTTCTCTTCCGGAAGAGATGACGCCTGACGACCGACCCACTGCGAGGGGGCTCCCCAATGGAAAAGCTCGAGTTCTTCCGCGTCCTGGACAATCTCTACGACGCAGTCTGGGTCCTCGATAGCAAGCGCTGCTTCACGCACTGGAATGAGGGAGCCGAGAAGCTGACAGGCTACAAGGCCAACGAGATGCTCGGAACGGAGTGCAAGGAGAAGGCGCTCGTCCATCTGAGCAGCGATGGCGTGGACCTGTGCGACAGCATCTGCCCGCTCCTCGACACCGAGAGTCATCGGGACATACGAGAGGCACAGGTCTACATACGCCACAGGGAAGGGCACCTCGTGCCCGCGCATGCGCGCATGGTGCCGCTCAGAGATGCGAAGGGACGCATTACGGGCGCCGCGGAGATCTTCTCAGACAGGTCGGTGGGGAACGAGATGGAGAGGCGGCTGGAGGAGCTGGAGCGCCTCGCGCGGCTCGACGTGCTGACGCGCCTTCCGAACAAGCGCTACATGGAGGAGGAAGTGAGGGCGCACATTGCTGAGCTCGAGCGGTACGGTCACCACTTCGGAATCATGATGATAGGTCTCGAGGGGTTCGCGAAGACGAGCGACAAGTTCGGTCCCGGGTCGGGGAACGAGGTGCTGCGCATGATAGCGCGGACGTGGTTTCTGGCGGCCCGTGCGTTCGATACCGTGGCCAGGTGGGAGGACGACTCGTTCGCGGTCATTGGCGTCAACCTCGATCGCGAGGGGCTGAGCGCGATGGCAGAGCGCTTCCTGATGCTTCTGAGCAATCTGTTGAAGCCGTGGGACAGGTCGGCTCTCGGGGTCGGGGCGAGCGTCGGAGCGACGATGGTGCGCCGCGGCGACTCCACCGAGTCGATTATCCTCCGGGCAGAGAAGGCCCTCGAGGAGGCGAAGCTCGGTGCTGAGCGCGTGGTGGTGGGGGAGTAGCTCAGCAGCAGCGGAAGGCGGGGCGGTCCCGGCGGCTGGCCACGTGGACGTCCGCGCAGGCGGGACGCCATAAGAGCGCGTGAGCATGGCGGTAATTCCTGACGACACCCTCATGCGTCGAGAATGCGACACGCGAAGGGCCTGCCAGTAGGCAGGCCCTTTCTTGACCGATTGCTCAGAGTGCGTCTTGACGTAGAACCTCCGATTTGGTATAATGCTTAGCAGACACCGATGCGGCGGACCCAGCCGCCGCGCAGGAGGAGAAAGGTCTCGAGGGCGCAGGGGCTGCTGGCGGAGCCCCTCATATGCCGAGGATCTCCCGGTTCGGCGACTGAATCGGCAACCTGCACTTCGCACCAGAGCGCCGGATGACGCAGAGTCCGGAGCCAAGTGGGGACGGGGGTCCAAGGCGAGATCAGCCGCCGCCCGGAAACGGGCGGCGGCGTCTTTGTACGCCAGGGATGGTGGCCTGTCAGGGGAGCGTTCAGCGCGCCACTACGACCTTGGAGGTGACGGGGCGCCCGTCGACCGTCAGGCGAACGAAGTAGACTCCGGAACTCACCTCGCGGCCTCGCTGGTCGGTTGCGTTCCAGACGACGGACGATGGGCCGCTCCGCCTGCTCTCGTTGCGCAGAAGGGTGGTGACGAGACGGCCGGCGACATCGTGCACGTCCAGACTCACGTCAGCGGAAGCTTGGAGGTCGAACGCGATCTCTGTCGCGCCGCGCGTCGGGTTGGGCCTGCACGGCCTCAGTGCGAGAGCCGGAGCGAGGGGGGTCTCCTCGATCCCAGCCAGGTGGTCAGAGACCCACAGGTAGATGCCCGTGTCGAAGTTGTAGTAATTCGGCGCGTTGGGGTTCCTGAAGTAGTCGTACCTCCCACTCATCCACAGGACCATCTCGGTGTCCGCGGGGCGTCCGGCCGGGACCGTGGGCCGCATGTTGTCCAGTGGTGATCCCGAGGTGATGGGGGTCACCATCCAGGTGGAGCCGTCCCCGGGCGTCTTCCACTGCTCGAGGTCCCAGCCGCCCTGCTCATTCTCACGCGAGAGGTACACCGTCCTCGGGTCCGTGTGGTCCAGCGTGATGCCGCCCGAGTAGTAATACTGGGGATCGCCTATTGTGGTGTCGGCGACTGAGCCTCCGGCGTCTTCGAGCAGCACCCTGTGGAACCACTGCTCGTCCTCGTAGCGGGCCCAGTGGTAGCGGTGCTGGGTCTTGCTGGGGAAACTCGCGAACGCTACTGTCGGTCGGCCATTGTCATCGACGGCGAGATCCCAAATCCAGGCCTCTGCCGATGTCTGGGGAGGCGACTGTGCCCCGTTGTAGATGACGTCCGCCTCCGATGCGTGCAGCGGCCCGTCGTCCATGAGCTTGATCAGTGAGCCGTCGCTTCTGAAGTACGCATACGCGCCGTGGCTCGCCTCCCCGATGGACGCGTAGTAGAGCTTAGCGTCCGACTCCGACGGATGGCCGTTGGTGAAGGCGAAGGCGATACGGTCGTCGCCGGAGACTGCGTACCGGACGTAGGGGCGGTCCGAATCAGAGACTATCAGTGTCTGGGCGGGGGACCACTGCCAGAGGACGTCCTCCGGCGTGTATGTCCCGATGCTGTAGTTCGGCTTGTAGTTCCCACCGCGCCAGAACAGGAAGATGCTGTCGGTACTGCCGGACATCGTGATCGGGTTGGCGTACGTCGCGCCCCCGTACCCGATCGTGTTTACGGACGTTGACTCCTGTTCGTACCAGGATGTCATGTCCCACGGGTTGATTGAGACGTGGAACTGCGTGTACGTCCCGAACGCCGCGTGCCTGGAGTAGAACGCGGTCAGGCGGCCGTCGCTTGTGGCGTAGAGGACAGGATGGACGTGGTCGTCGGCTTCGAATCGGGGCCACAGCGTGACGGGATCAGACGTGACGCCGCTGACGATACTGTGCTCGGCCACCTGGATGTCGCCGTCTCGCGTGACCCAGCCCGTGTACACAGTACCGTTCTCATGTATGGCACGGGGGTGCGAGTACCAGCACCACGCCCCGTCTGGCGTGAGCTCGTACGTGACACCTACTGCCAGCCCCTCGGACGCTCCGCACAGGACGCACGCAGCGGCCGCCAGGACCGTGAGGACCCGTACGGTGGGCGTCGTATGTGGCCTCCGGCTGGAGATGGTCGCCTCCCCATCGCTGAGTGGATGCGCCCCCGGCGACCTCGGTACGGGCCGGAGGAGAGCACTTCATAAAGTATACAGGATTCTGCCATGACAGGTCAAGGACTCTTGCGAGAGCCGCGAGAGGACTCTTGCGAGAGCCGCCAGAAGACTCTTGTGGCAGTCGCTCTCGAACGCGCCCGACACCCTTGACACATGAAACGAGACTCCGTATGTTCCCCACCGAGGGGAAGGAGGACACCATGATCTTTTGCGTTTCATTCCATTCGCGATGCTTGAGCGTCGCGGTATCCGTGATGATGCTGTTGCTGTTCTGCTCGGTGAGCGCACAGGCGGGCGATCGCCCTCGTCTGGCCCAGCTCTATCTCGACGGGCCGGGGACAGACGTGCCCGAAGGCCAGGAGTTCACGGTCGACGTCCAGCTGGCCGACATCGTCGACGTCTATGGAATTGAGTTCACCCTGGACTTCGACGCGTCGATACTCGAGGTGCTCGACGACGGGGGTGCCGCTGGGGTGCAGATAGAGCTTGGAGACTGCCCCGCGCCCGATTTCGTAGTCACCAACAGCGCTGACAACGTGGCCGGCACGATCAGCTACGCCGTGACCCAGCTGATGCCGACGCCGCCCTGTGACGGCGGTATCGTCGCGACCGTCCGCTTCCTGGCGCTTGCTGAGGCCACGACCGCCGTCGACTTCACTGAGAGTATCGTCTTCAACCCCGACGGCACTCCGATACCGCACGACGCGACGGGCGTGTCAATCGTCGTGAGCGGCTCGCCTGTCGATGAGCTGAGCTGGGGGACCATCAGGGCCCTGTACAGGTAGTTCAGGAGTATCCGTGAAATCGTGGAGCCGCCGCCCCGCTATGGGGCGGCGGCTTCCTGTTTGGCCATATGACGGCGACACACAGGGCGCGAGGAGCTGGATCACATGGAACGGTCGGGCTCGTCCGTTCCGCATCACCTCGTGAGGACCATCTTCCGAACGCTCGTGCCCGCGTCGCACTCGCACCGAGCGAAGTAGACGCCCGCTGAGACGGGACGGCCGTCGTCGTCGGTGCCGTTCCACACGAACTCGCGCGCTCCCGATGAGATCTTTCCCTCGGCCAGAGTGCGCACGCACCTACCGCTGACGTCGTACACGGCGAGCCGGATGCTCCCCGCGTCCGGGGGCACGTCCAGCTGGAGCAGCGTCGAGCGGTCGAACGGCGAGGGCCGCGCGGGGTGGAGGAGGAGCGCGGTTGAGGCCGGTTCGTGCTGTGCGCACGCGCAGCGCGCCGGAAACGCTCCGATGCGGCCGCCCGACACCCCAGACCCGATGCACGGCGAGCACTCCTGCAGCTGCAGCGCGCCCCGCGCCGCGTCGCAGAGCAGCGGATCGGTGAACAGCACTCCCTGAGCGCTGCAGGAGCCGGGCAGGCCGTCGCCGCCGGCGTTCCCGAAGATGCAGCAGAAGGCCACCACGGGAGCCGCGCCCTGCTCGCAGGCGACCGCCCCGCCATCGGAGCTGCCGTAGATGATGGTGTCGGTCAGAAGCGGAGAGGACGCGTGGCAGAAGATGCCCCCGGACTCCGGGGCGGCGTTCAGGGCCAGTGTGCAGTTCACCAGCTCCGGCGCCGAACCGTCTCTGCTGGCCACCGCCCCGCCGCGTAACGCCGCCTCGTTCTCCAGGAACGTGCAGCGCTCGAGCCTCGGGTGTGCGTCCTGGTGGCACCACAGCCCGCCGCCCTCGCCGCCCTCGGCCGTGTTCCGCACGAAGTCAACGCGCTCGAGGAGCGGGCTCGCGTGGTTGAGGCAGCACATCCCGCCCGCTGCGCCCGGCGATGAGTTGGACCTCAGGGTGACGTTCCTTATGGTCGGCGATGCGCCGTTGAGATACATCCCACCGCCCGCCTCCGTCCACTCGGAGCCGGGAGCCCTTCCGTTCGCGACAGTGAACCCCTCGATCAGCGCGTCACGCCCCTCGTCGTCGGTGAGGACGAACCCGCGTCCGGCGCCGCCGCAGTCGATGACCGTGACGTCGGGCCCATCGATTCCGCGAAGCCGGATGTTCTTGCCGTGGAACGAGAGGTTTCGGCTCCGAGGGCCCGTGTAGGTTCCGGGAAACACCTCCACGGTGTCGCCGTCGGCCACGAAGTCAAGAGCGTCCTGGATGTCGGTGAAGTGACCGCCCCCGGCGGCGTCGACCGTCACGAGGTCGGTGTCGATGACGGACAGCGAGACCGCGCCGCGGCCTCCGATCGAGTCCGAGTAGCTGGCGTAGGAGGAGGACGAATCGTGCACAAGCCCGCGGGCCAGGAGCTCGACCGTGCCGGTCTGCGCCAGCGTATCCGCGATGAGTTCCCACGTGACGGCTCCGTACGCGCAACCCGAGTCGGAGAACCATCCTGAGATCGTCTTGGTCGCGGACTCCTCGGGGGCCAGGACGAAGAGATTCGACGGCAGCAACGTGACCGTGGGGAAGTACGCCTCATCCTGGGCGCCGAACGGGTGAGGGCCCGTGTAGACCACGTGAGCCGTCACGGTGAACGGCACCCCGCGCAGCAGTTCCGCGGGAGCGTCGATGCCGACCTCCCACGGCGCGATGAGGCTTCCCCACCTGAACGACGCCGGCCAGAGTTCGTCGACGAGGAAGTCCTGGTTGAAGTGCACGTCCGGGCCCTGGTAGACGCCCTGGTACCACGGGTCGTGAACTATGTACACACCAGCGACGTCGTCGTAGCCCTTCACCACACGGGCATGTGTTCCATACGCGGCGGAGTCGTAACGTGTCACGATGATGATCGGGTAGTCAGCACTGATGAGGGACTTGAGGTCGTTGTGTCGGTCCGGGAAGTCCGGGTCGCTCTCGTCGTACTGCGACCAGTAGCACTCGAGGGCGCCGTAGCCCAGCCGCCGCTCGTCGTACCCGTGCAGAGAAGGGTTCTGAGTGGCCGTGCTGATGGCGCTGAAGTGCCCCGCGCGCATCATGTCACTGATGTCGGTGCCGCCCGGGCCCGTGTCGGCCACGTCCGCGATGTCCTCCTGGTCGATCTCCGGTCCCCAGTAGTCCATCACCATCTGGTCCGCGGCCGCGCCGCAGTTGTAGGTCGTGAGCTGGTAGTGGTGGGGGACGCCTTCTATGTCGTAGCTCGTTGGGTACCGGGCGTCGGTGCGGGTGTCCGCCTCGCCGGGCGCGTCAGCCTCGGCGGGCGTGGCTGCGCGGCGCGCGTGCTCTCGCGCGAACTCCGCGTCCGGCTGCGGCGGCGAGATCTCCTCGTCGGCGCAGGTGTGGACGTCGGACGAGTCGCTCACGCTGACGAAGAACTCGCGGGCTTCGGTCAGCGAGCGCCAGTGCCAGTAGACCCGCCTGTCCGGCATGCTCACCGCGCGGAAGGTCTGGGGCGCTACCGCGAGCCCCAGCGTCCGGCGGGCCGCACGCGCGGCGTCTTCGCGCGTGACTGACGGGAAGTCCGCGGCACGGCGACCGTAAGCCTGCCATCTGCCATCGCTCGCATCCAGCGTGACGAAGCCGCCCTCGCCGCCGTGCACAGACGTCAGCGGAACGTAGTAGTAGCTTGGCTCGAGAGAGGGGTAGGAGTGGATGAGGAGCGGCGTTCCGGTGACGAGGTCGCCGTCCGCCCATTCCCTGAGGCTCCCGGGAGCACCGGGGTGCCTCGCGGAATAGGCGGCGACGTCACGGACCAGCGTCCCCGTTGCCTCGAGAGCGTCGGATTCGGATACCACAGGCGATGGACACGCGGAGGAGGCCAGAGCAAGGGCGGCTGCGAGCGCCGCTACAGCAGTTCTCACGGGACCTCCGGGAGGTTGTCCGGTCGCGCCGCGGCTACCTCATGAGCACGAGCTTCTGCGTGCTCGTGCCCGCGTCGGACTCGCACCGAGCGAAGTAGACGCCCGCTGAGGCTGGTCTTCCCGCTCTGTCGTCTCCGTTCCACACGAACTCGCGCTGGCCCGGTGGGACCTTGCCGTCCGCCAGCGTGTGGACGAGCTGTCCTCTGACGTTGTAGACCGCCAGCGTAATGTGTCCCGCTTCGAGCGGGACGTCCAGCTGGAGCATCGTCGAGCCGTCGAACGGCGACGGCCGCGCGGCGTGGAGGAGGAGCGCGGTCGGGATCTCGTCGTCGACGCCCGTCGGGTCGCCGCAGGGGCAGCCCGCGGGCCACGCGCCGATGTCGTCTCCTCCGGTGCCCGCGCCGAGACACGGCGAGCACTCCTGAAGATAGTAGGCGCCCTCCTGCTCGTTGCACAAGAGTGGATCGACGTAGATGTTGCCCTGTCCCTGATAGATGCCGCACAGGCTGTCGCCTAACGCGTTCCCGTAGACGCAGCAGTGCTCGAACGAGACGAGGGAGCTCCCGCACCCGACTGCGAACCCGTCCAGGCTGTAGGCGATGATGGTGTTGGTCACCTGCGGTGTGGCGTTGTAGCAGTGGATGCCGCCGACGTTCCCGCCCGCGTTGTCGACCAGCGTGCAGTCCATGACGATCCCACCGGGGCCCTCCCACAGGGCGATGGCGCCGCCGTCGAAGAGCGTCGTGTTCCCAACGAAGGTGCAGTTCTCGAGGACCGGACTCGAGTTCATGTAGGTCCACAGGCCTCCGCCCTGGCTGAGGCCCGAGTTGCCGATGAACTTGACGCGCGTGAGCCATGACGACGACCCTTCGTAGCAGATCATGCCGCCACCGCCGGTCCCTTCCGCCACGTTCCAGAGAAACTCGCAGTCCAGAAGCTGCGGCGACGCGCCGTCCGCGCAGCAGAGTCCACCGCCCGCGTTCGACGCCGTGTTGTCCTCGAAGACGACGTCCCTGATCGTCGGCGACGATCCGACGAGGAGCATGCCGCCGCCCATGTTGTCAGGCACCGAGGTGCCCGGCGTCATCCCGTTCCTCACCGTGAATCCTTCGATGATCGCGGACGCGGTCTCGCCACTGGTGAGAGTGAAGCCACGTCCCGAGCCCTCGCACTCGATGATCGTCACCTCGGATCCCTCCGAGCTCGTCAGGTAGATGTCCTTACCGTGGAAGTCGAGGTCGCGGTTCAGAGAACCCGCGTAGATGCCCGGTAGGACGCGGACCGTGTCGCCCGAATCGGCGAAGTCGATTCCCTCCTGGATGGTCAGGAAGTCGC
>DAOWER010000054.1 GCA_030638405.1 Candidatus Eiseniibacteriota bacterium
AAACCGTCGAGTGTCACGCGCCCGTCCGCATCGTGCAGGCCGGCGATCATATGCGAGAGCGCGCGGATGGGGTTGTGGACGACGCCGCCGTAGCTTCCCGAGTGTAGATCGCGCGACGGGCCGAACACGCGGAGCTTGCAGACGTACATGCCTCGCAGGCCGTAGTAGATCGTCGGGGTCTCCGGCCCGAGCATCCCCGCATCGGGGTTGAGCACGAAGTCGCCGCCCAGACGATCGCGGTGCTCCTCGAGGAACCCCGCGAAGTTGGGCGAACCCAGTTCTTCCTCACCCTCTATCATGAACTTGAGATTGACGGGCAGGGGGCCTGCGCTCATCACGGCCTGGACAGCCGCGACGCACGCCATGATCTGACCCTTGTTGTCGGACGCGCCTCTCGCGTACAGACTGTCGCCCCGAATCACGGACCTGTAAGGATCGGAGTCCCAATCCCCCAGCGGGGCCGCGGACTGCACATCGTAGTGGCCATACAAGAGCACGGTCGGAGCCGACGGCCCGGCAGTCAGCGCCTCGCCGTACACGACGGGGTGCCCAGCGGTAGGCAGTACCTCGACGCGTTCCATGCCCAGGTCTCTCAAGCGTCCGGAGAGCCAATCGGCGGCGTGCTTGATGTCATCGAGACCCTTGGGATTGCTGGAGACGGACGGAATACTCAGGAACTCACGCAGCTCGGCCAGCACTTCGCCACGTGCTTTCCGGGCGTGTTCGAGGGCCGCGGACAGAGAACTGGACATCGGTGACCTCCTATGATGACGAACGACGGAGGAGTATAGCACGAAGGTGTCCCCGGTTCAGCCTCGTTTCAGGCCCGGCCCGGTCCACCCGAATCGCTCCAGGTCGACCCGCCCCCGCTCATCGAAAACGACGCCTTCCGACTCGAGCATACGCTGCTGGACCTCGTGGCCGTCGCTGCCGGACCTCAGGCTGATCGTGCCTCTGCTGTTGATGACGCGGTGCCAGGGCACGTCGCTCCCGGAAGGGATCGCAGCCATCGCGTAGCCCACCATGCGCGGCGTGCACCTGCCGGCGAACGCGGCGATCTGCCCGTACGTCGCTACGCGGCCCGGGGGTATCAGGCGTACGATCCTGTGGATGCTCTTGTGGATTCCGGTGGAACGTGCTGGGTCCCCTGTCGAGCGCTCCGGCATCCTCGGCTCCTCGGACACTTCACCCGAGCGTGTGCTCGGCGCCGCCCTCGTCCGCGATCACCATCTCCCACCACGCGCGTAGCCGCGCGGCGTGCCGCCCCCGCACCAGAACCACGTGGTTCCCCAGAGGACGCTCGAGGAGATCCGCCGCCGCGCCGACGTCCGCCAGGCGCACCTCCACCTGTGTGCGGCACAGGTTCTCGGCGTTCCCGGCCCGACTGATCTCGGCCTCGGCCAGCCACAGCTCGGTCATGGACTTCCCGCCGATCCGGATGAGCGTGACGGGCCCGCCGGACATGGTGCCCTGAATGGCCACTCCGATGCCCGACTCGAAGTGCGAGCGCAGCGTGTAGCCGTCGACCATGCTCCGCGGAACAGTGCAGTGGGCCAGCACCAGCGAGTTCCCGGCGGGGTCGACCGCCGACAGATTCGCCATCCAGGAGACCTCATCGAGAAGGAGACGCACCCAGAGCATGGCCACAGTGCTCACGACGTCCCCCTCGCAGCCCGCCGCGATACCCCGGTCCGCCAGTCGGGACAGCGCGACGCAGCCCGTCGTCCCCGGCTGCTCAACGAGATCGAAACAGCGCAGGGCCACGCCCTTCAGGCCGTGCTGCGCCGCGATGTGCTGAACCGCCGCGGACACGGACTCGGCCATTGTGACGTCCGCCGGCTCGGGCTCCCTGACCTCCGCGGCGCCCGACGCGATGGACTCCTCCCGGGAGCCCGCCTCGTCGCCGGCGGCGGCGCGGATGGCCTCCGTGAGCTGGTCGGGACCGACTGGCACGACGTAGGGGCCCCACGTCGTTCTGACAATCGCGGGGTCGGGATTGCTTGCAACGAGCCATCCCGACGGAGAACCGACCACACCGATCCGGGACTGACGCAGCTGTCGCCACGCGTCGACATCGCGCACCGCCGCCCTGACGCCGGCCAGACCGTCCTCGTCCTCCGGGCCCGTCAGACAGAGGATGCGCCCCTTATGGCCGTCCTGGCGCAGCCGTGCGAGCGCCTCCAGCGACGCCGGGAGCGAGTTGGCGCCGGAGTGGGCCACAAGGACCATCGGGGCCTTTGCAGCGGTCTCGAGCCGCCTCCGCCAGAGGTCCATGATCGTCCGCTCGGTCCCGCCCGTCTCGACGAGCACCACGAGCGGCGCCGGGTCGGCGACGTTTGAGAACTCCCACGGCTCCCCACCAATCGCCCGGAGCGCGCCTGCGTAGTCAGATGCGGAGCCTGCCTGGGACCGCTCGCCCAGCGGGGCGGCGGCCACGGTGACGTAGCCGAAGCGCAGGTTCATCATCGTGACTCCTCCTCGAGACACCTTCCCATACTGACCCGGTCCTCCGTCAAGTATCCCAAGCTCTCGTAGAAGCGAACGGCTTCACGGTTGGCGCCCCGAACCTGGAGGTTCAGCTTGGGGCACCCCACGCCCGCGAGGTCGCGCTCGACCCTCCGCATGAGCGCCGTTCCTATCCCACGCCTTCTGTGCTCGGTGCTTACCGCCACTGAATAGACCCACCCGCGGTGCCCGTCGTAGCCGGCCATGGCGGTACCGACGATCTCGCCGCCGTCCGTGGCGACCACGAAGAGCTCGCGCTGGACCTCCAGCTTGCGGGCGATGTCCGCCGAGGGCTCGTTCCACGGCGGAGCGTCGGGAAATGCGGCTCGCCACAGCCCGACGACCGCCGACAGATCCTCATCTTCGTAGGGTCGAATCTCCACGCGCGCTCCTCTTCGGCTTCCTGCCGAAGTAGAACACACCGGTATCGATGGGGCAACCGTAGATCGTGAAGAACCCCACTGCCGTCTCCTCGAAATCCCGCATCCAGATCCGGAGACCCGACGGGCTTACCCTCCAGAAATCGCTGGGCGCCGCGTGGTAGGGCTGATTGAACGGTACCTCGACCCAGATCCTGCCGCCGGGACGGAGCACCCGCCCGAGCTCGCTGATGGCCCGCTCGGGAGTCTCCACATGCTCGAGAACGGCGTTGCAGACCACTACGTCGTAGGATTCGTCCGCGAACTGAAGATCGTGGATGTCGCAGTGGAAGTCGATGAGGTCCGATTCGTCGTAGAGATCGACGCTGACCCAGTGCGGCGCCAGCTTGGCGTCTCGCACTCCGATCTGCAGACACGAAAGCCCCGTGCTCTCATCGATGAGCTGCCGGAAGAGTTCGTGCCGGGCGCGCGAGGCGTCGCCCAGGCGGCGTGCGGCCCGACGATACAGGATGTAGAAGAGAGGGGTTGGCAGCGTGCGGCGGATGGCCTGCTTGGCCAGACGGTTCATTGCTCGTTCCTCCACGGTTGGCCGGAATCGCGGCGCGGGTGGAATCTCGTTCCGCGATTCCATCCGGGGTCCGCGACCGCGCAGGGGAACTGCAGCAACGTCAGTGAGACCGCTCTAACCAGGGACCATCGCCCTCCGCGTCAGGAAGAAGCCTGCCTGTCCATGAAGGTGCGCGCAAACTCCACGAATCGATATGCGTCGGCGAAGTTGCTCGCGATGCCGAACGAGACGCGCACGGCGCCGGTGCTCTTGCCGTCTATGCAGTGCCGGAAATCGTCCAGCGTCAGCCGCTCGGACGGCTGTGAGAAGCACGTCTCCAGCTCGCTCTCGGAGATGCCGAGGGTCAGTTCGCCGCCCCCGGGATTGCAGAAGCACCCGGTCCTGAGGGAGATGCTGACGCGGGCGGCCTCTTCCTCGACGACGCGATGATCGAAGAACTGGCAGTCCGGGTCGTAGAAGTTCATCGTCACCGTACCGCCTCGCATGTGCGTGTCAAGTGGACCGTAGATATGAAGCACGGGCCGGCCGTTGCCGTGGCGCAGGCCGTTGAGGCGGTCGAGCAGCCAGGCCGTCAGGCACCGAACTCTCTCATGGATGACACCGAATCCCACCGAGGTGAGATGGTCCAGACCGATCTCGACGGCAGGGAGCGACAGGTAGTTCAGCGTGCCGTCCTCGAATGCCGCCTCGCTGTCGTGGAGGTAGTACTTGTCGCCCTGCACCGACGCGACGGTTATCGTCCCCCCGGCAAACCAGGGGCGCTTGAGCTTCGCGAGCGCGTCCCTCCGTGCGATCAGACAGCCCACGCCGGTCGGGTAGCCGAACATCTTGTAGAACGAGACAGGAACGAAGTCCGGTTTCCAGCGACCGAGATCCAGGCGGTTGGTCGCAACGAATGCGGCCGCGTCCAGAATGACGTCCCAGCCGCGTTGTTGAGCAGTCTCTATCCACTCGAGCGGGTGCTGCACACCGGAGAAATTCGATTGCGCGGGGTAAGCGAAGAGCCCGTTCACGGGGCTCCCCGGGAGCTCATCCAGCATGCACATGAGCTCGTTCTCATCGACGCGTGTCTCGGGAAGCACGAGCGGCACGTAGGTTGTCGTGGCACCCCGGGCCCGAGCGTACTCGCGGATGCCGTTGACCGAGTTGTGATTGTCGAACGTCAACAGGAAGCGGTCGCCCTCGCCGAAAGGATAGGCCTCACCGATCAGCTTCAGTGCGCCGCTGGCGTTCGGGGTGAAGATGACGACGTACTCGTCGGGAGAGGCGTTGAAGAAGACGAGGATCCTGCGCCGCGCCTCCTCCGCCATCCGAGTCATGGCCACCGACGTTGGATTGAGCGAATGGGGATTCCCGAGAACGCGGTTCTTGAGGAGCGAGGTGTGCCATCGAAGCTGGCTCTCTGCGTAGAGGCTCCCGCCGGTGTAGTCGAGATAGATGTGCCCCTTGGCATCGAGGCGCGTATACTCCCTCGCTCGAAGCTCGTCGAGCACGCTCGTCTCCGCGTACGAGGGATGCTCTTCGAGAAATCGGTCGAGCTCATCGTCCAGGGCCTCAAGTGACCGTCCCTGCTGTTCAGCTGCAGACATCACACGTCCTCTCACATCCGTACCCCGGTTCTTGCGGCGGCCTGGTGGAAGCGCGCGGAACCCTTGCTCCTGCGCCCGGCCCGGGTCCGCGCTGCACCGACCCGAACCGGGAGTATACCACATCTGGGTGCCCGGGAGCCGTCTACTCCTCGAGCCCCAGGCTGCGTGGCGACAGATGGGAAGGATACTCGACGACGTATTCGATCGAGATCTCCCGTTTCTCTCCGTGCTCCATCTGGAGCTTCCACGTGAGCAGACCTTCGTCGGTCTGTTCAGAAGGCTCAGGGGCGAACTCGATATCCTCGATCCTGACCTCTCTCATGGTAGAGACCGGCACACGGTCCACGATCCGAAGCTCGGTGGTCCCACTCCGGAAGCTCTCTGCCGATATCAGGTACGTGTATCTCACTTTCGCGGTCTTGCTCTTCGCCTTCGAGATGGTCTCTTTCTTCTTCAGGATGTGCTCGACCTTCACGTTCTGGTCGACGCCGAGATACATCTCGAACTCCTCGCCGGAGGCGACTGCCTTGATGCGGTCCTTGCCGACGAAGTTCGACACCTTCGTGCTGCTGCCCTCAGGCACAGTCTCGACATACACCTCGGCCGCACCCGGGAGAAGCGGGATGGCCAGCGGATTCGTGAGAGTTCCCTTCACGAAGACGTGCTCCGAAAGACGCGGGACGGCCTGGAGGACGAAGTTGCCCGGTATCCGCTCTCTCACGACGAGAGAACGCTTGGGCTCGGCGCCCGTCTCGAGATCGATCGGCTTGGGGATGACGAGGTTCGCCGCGAACTCGGAGCCGAGCAGTTCGGCCCCCACGTGCAGGATGGCAGGCGGCTCCACGTAGTCCTTCACCTCGCTGGCCCTGCCGCCGCGGACGTGGAGCTCGCCGTCGACAAGGACGACGCCGGGCTGCGTCGCCACGGCCTCAGCGACGGTGCTGATGGCGCGGACCTTGACTTCATCCGCCATGAGAGTCTCCTGCTGGAGCGCGAAGTCCACACGCTCCACGCGGCCAACGGAGACCCGGACGCGCGACTTCCTGCTGGTCTTGTACCCCATGTACGAGGCCTGCAGCGTGTAAGAACCGGCGGTCACTTCGGAGATGATGTAGACGCCGTCCGTGTTCGTCACTGCTCCGCTGGCAGTGCCGCGGACGCTCACGTTGGCGTAGGGCAGCGACCGTCCGGTCGCGGCATCAGTCACTCTGCCGCGGATGGTCCCGGTCGTGCCGCCGACGTAGAGCGGCAGAAGCTCGGGCGGCGCGGCGCCCACGTGTGGAGTCGCGGTGGACAGAAGCGCCGCGACGCCCTTCCAGTCCTCGCCGGTGGCCTGGACGATGCGCGCGGCATACGTCAGCTCGACCTCATCGTCACGCTCGATGTAGCGGACGGTGTACTCGGGATACCACGACGCATCGGGAACGAGGTAGGAGAGCTCGACCGTAAGGGAGCCTCCGGATTCGATCTCGCAATCGACGACCACCTCCTTGCCTGGCCCCTCCCCAACCTGCATCGACCTCAGCTCGGACCCAATCCAGGACCTTCTTCCCTCGAGGTCGGACATCTCATCCTCGAGCTCATCCAGTCTGTCGTCCGTAGTGACGTTCTCCGTCTCGAAGAAGCTCAGGACGCCGTCCCAATAAGAGGGCGCGAAGTCTCCCTCGGTCAGCTGCTCCTGCCCGAGGTCGCTCGAGAACTGACTGATCGACCAGGCGAGATCCTTGCGGCGCTTGAGCGCCGTCCGCCGTATCCGCAGGGGCTTCAGCTTCGCATCGAGCTGCTCCAGCTCCTCAACAAGCTCCTTGAAGCGCGGGGATTCCACTCCGCTCGTCTCAGTTCTGCGCAGGTCGATGCCCACGATCCTGGCGCCGCTCATACCGGTCCCCTCAACATTGAGGGACGTCTCGATGAACTTCTCAGGCAGATCGCCGCAGACCAGCCGAACGGAGCCGGGCTGGAGCTCGACCTCTCCCCTGCGGACGATCTGCGCCTGATGGCCGTAGATGGTCGCGGAGACGATGTCCGTCTCGAGCGGCACCTCCTCCGTGTCGTCCGCGGCCGGCGCGGGCAGCGCGACCGCGAGCGTCGCGCAGAGAAGAAGCCAGGGTGCCGCTGACAACAGGATCCGACGCAGGGAGCGAGCGCTCGCTGACATGGGGTCCTCCCTTTCTTCCGAGCGGAGACGGAGTCCCCGCACGGGGGTTTCGGGGGTGCGAGTGCGGTCGAAGCTGCCAGAGGGGCGCCGAACCCGCGGCACGCGCGTCAGGCGTACCGATTCACATCGTGCCGGTAGTGCGCGACGGGCAGCGGCTCGTTCGTGTGCTCGCCTCCCCGCTTCACGATCCTGCCGGGAGCGCCCACGACGGTGCAGTTAGCAGGGACGTCTCTGTTGATGACGACGGCGGTCGCCCCGATCTTCGTGTTGTCTCCGACCTCGATGGGACCGAGCAGGGTGGCGTTCGCCCCAACAAGCACGTTGCTGCCGATGGTCGGATGCCGCTTGTCCATGTGATGGCCGGTGCCGCCGAGGGTCACACCGTGGAAGAACACACAGCCGTCGCCGATCTCGGCCGTCTCTCCGATGACGACACCGCTTCCGTGATCGATGAAGAATCCCCTGCCTATGCGCGCCCCGGGATGTATCTCCACACCCGTAATGAACCTGTTGCACACGGATATGAAGCGCGGCAGCACCGGGATCCTCAGTCGCGTATGGAGGCAATGCGCGATCCTGTGGACCAGGATCGCGTGCAGAGTGGGATAGCACAGCCAGATCTCGACGATGCTCCTGGCGGCCGGGTCGTTCTTTCTGATGGCTGCGATGTCGTCAAGAAAAAGAGGTCTCATGTTCACTGCCTGAAGAGGTCGGTGCTCATGTAGCGCTCGCCCGTGTCCGGTAGTATCACAGCGACGAGCTTACCACTTCCCGCCCGTCGCGCAACCTCAAGCGCGGCGAACATGGCAGCACCCGAGGATATGCCCGCCAGGATGCCCTCCTCGCGTGACAGGGCCCTTGCCGCTTCCAGCGCTTCGTCATCGCTCACTTGAACGATCTCGTCCACCGTTTCTGCGTCGTAGTTCTCGGGAACGAACCCGGCGCCGATGCCCTGTATCTTGTGAGTTCCCGGGCTCCCGCCCGACAGGACAGGCGACGCTGCCGGCTCGACTGCAACGACCGTGATGCCGTGGTACGTCTCCTTCAGAACCTCCCCGGTGCCCGTGATGGTGCCGCCCGTTCCGACGCCGGCGACGAAGAAGTCGAGGGTTTGGCCCTCCAGCGCGTCGATGATCTCGCGCGCGGTGGTTCTCCTGTGTACTTCAGGGTTCGCGGGGTTCGAAAACTGGCGCGGCATGAAGTGCCCGGGTGCATCCGCCATGCGCTCGGCCTCCGCGATGGCGCCCTTCATGCCCTGGCCGCCCGGCGTCAGCACGATACGCGCGCCGAGCTGCTGAAGCAGGGCTCTCCGCTCGACGCTCATCGTCTCGGGCATGACCAGGACCGCCTCGTAACCCTTGACGGCCGCCACCAGCGCCAGACCGATGCCGGTGTTTCCCGAGGTCGGCTCCACTATCACATCACCAGGCTTGAGGCGCCCCGTCCGCTCTGCGTCCTCGATCATGCCGAGCGCTATCCGGTCCTTCACGGAACCGCCGGGATTGAAGGACTCGAGCTTGGCGACGACCTCCGCGTCGTCGGCCCCGACCATGCGGCATATCCGAACGAGAGGCGTCTGTCCGATGGTGGTAAGGATAGAATCGTGTATCACGGCGGTGCTCCGTATCTACTCGCAGTCACATACCGCGGCAAGCAGCGTCAAGCGGGACCGCTCAGTCGTTTCCGGGATCGCCGTCGGCATCAAGTGTCCAGTAGCAGTGGCGCTCGCCGCTCTCGAGCCAGGCGTCCAGACCGATCTCTCGTATGGCCTTCAGGTTCAGAGTGCACGCTTCCTCATGGATGCCAACGTGCACGGCGCGGAGCTTCTCGCACGTCTCGAACTCGTCACACTCGTAGCAGGCGAAGTAGCCTTTGTCGATGCAGCAGTTCTTCGCCGAGCACGACATGTGGTCCGTTCTCAAGCGACACGCGGCGGGACAGCGCAGATCGGTCATGAAGTCGACCATCTCGACGAGATTGTCGTATTCCGCCAGCTCCTCCTGGAACATCGCTCCCGCGGTCTTACCGAACCGGTACTGCTCGAGGACAGCCTTGAACCGCTCCGCCGCGTCTGCGATGACGCCGGTGTATCCCATGCAGTCACCGCAGTAGAGCCCGCAGTAGGCCAGGAGGGTCCTCTTGTCCGGAGCACTCGCCATGTGTCTGCCCTCCCCGCTTCTTCATCTTCGCGAAGCGACCTACATCAGACCCATCCGCCACAGCACGACAACGATAGCCACGATGACGAGCGCGACAACGGCCACGACTATTCTGCGGGTTCTGTCGACGGCCTGCTCGCGCGCGGTATCAAGGTAGAACTTGTCGCCCCCGACGCTCACGATGAGATGCTTGAGTTTCAGGACGTACAGCAGAAGCCCTTCCGATAATCCCACGTCGGCCAGGCTTCTGGCCGTGTCCGCACTGGTGGCCCCGTGTTCCCTGAAGGCACGGACTATCTTCCTGCGTTTTCTTGCGACGATTCCCGCCGCGACGGCTCCGGACCCCGACACAACTGGCGCCATTGTTCCCTCCTTCGGATACCACAGGGACGATCCCTAGGATCGCACCCCGGCCTCTGCAACCAACAGTGAACCACCATCGCGTTACGAAGTGAAGTCATATCCTCCCCACTCCGGTCACTTCTCAACGAGTACGCCCCATGCGCTGTATCGAGACGGATTCACGTCCAGGGAGTCGGTGCGTTTCTCGCAGACCACCGACGTCAAGGCACGTATGTACTACGTACAGAGCCGTGAGGATGTTCTTGAGGGGGTTCTCGTGGAGGGAGTCCCGGCTTGCGCCGCAGCGCCCGCGTCAGACTCGCAGCTTCTCCTTCAGCAGGTCGATTGGACGCGGGTAGTGCCCGACCCCCCTGAACTTCTTCGTGTAGATGGCCTTCTCGGGACAGTGGTTGTAGCAGCTCCAGCAGCCGCAGCATTTGTCCATGTCGAACACAGGTCTGGGGTCGAGCCGTATCGCCCCGTACGGGCAGCCCTTCTCGCAGATGCCGCACTCGGTGCAGAGCTCCTCGTCGACGAACTTGTCTCCCATGTCTTTCCTCGCGCTGGTGCGAGGACGTGACGGCATCAGGCTGTTGAGGAAGCCGATCCGAACTCGCGTACCGGCGCCGCTCAGTTCCGTCTGCGAGTTCAGCAGGCGGCGCCTCAGCTCCGAGATGAAAGCATCGAACGCCGACTGCTCCTTGGGGTTCGGCGCCTGCTCGTTCCCCCTGCCCCGCACGATCATGGGCGGGTAGCTCTCAGGAGTGTGAAGGGCATGGCCTGCGACGACCCGGAATCCCCTCGAGGTCACGGCACTCTCCATGGCTCGGAGCGTCTTGCCGCTGATGAAGCCGTGCGTACTCAGGACGAACGCGAGCTTCCCGTCCTGGTGCGGGAGACGGTCCACGAAGTCCAGGAACACCTGGGACGGTCCGAAGAAGTCCGTGAAGGCCGCGAAGCCGATCACGTCGTACGCCCCCGTGTCGATTGCCTCGGCCTCGGTGATGTCAACGAGGTCGAACTCGATGAGTTCCATCTTCGCGGCCAGGTACCGGCAGGCCAGGGCCGTGTTGCCCGACCCCGAGTAGTAGCAGATGGCTCCCTTCACTTTCGTCTCCTCTTCAGAGACCGGGGCCCGCCCAGAGGGGAGCGCCGTCTCGCCGACTCGCCGCTTCAATCCTCCAGGAACTTCCGGAGCGGCTTGACCATCTCGTCCTTCATCCGCCTGTTGACTTCCTTCCTGAATCGCGGGGACCTCGAGAGCAACAGCATCAGCCCGTTCTGGACTCTCGACTTCAGGTCCTTCTGCGGGAAGTCGAACGCCCCGGATCTCCGGTAGGCGACGAAGTCCGCGCGGAACGGGAACCGGAGTCCGCCCCAGATCGCATCTCGGAAGAGCATGGCTCCACCCACGCCCAGGAAGGTGTGCGGTCTCGCGTACCCGGTGTCGGCGAACCGAGCGAGGCGCCGCGCCAGCTCCTGCAGCGCGTCGTCGATTCCCGCTGAGCCTCCGAACTCGTCGGTAACGAAGCCGCCCAGATTGGCGTGCTGGAGTTCCACATAGCTCTCCAGCATCTGCCTGAGATTCTGTAGCTGGCTGAGCGGGCCCGAGATGATGAATCCCATCTGCTTCCCGGTCAGGGACGGCGCGTGGCCGTTGAAGAAGGACCTGTCGAGGTAGAGCTTCCACCTTGAGGACAGGTACCTGTCGCGAATCGTCCCCGCCCAGACGACTATGTCGGCGGTCTTCACCTTGGTGTTGTAGAAGTCGATGTACCCGTCCTTGTCCTCGTACACGCAGTGGTTGTCATACCCGCACTGGATGCATCCAAGGCACGGTCCCTTGATGTCGACGTCGTGCAGGTTGACGACTTCGATGTCGCCGGCGAAGGACGAGCGGAACCTCTCGACCATCCGGATGAGGTTCGTCTGGCCATCCTCCGAGTCCGTCACGACCAGGATCTTCTTGCCGCCCGGGTCAACTTTCTCCTCAACACGGCCGGGCGTGTAGTCGAACTCCCGCCACGCCAGCGGCGCGTGGGTCTTCTGAGGTCGTGTGCCGCGTTCGATCGAGTCGAAGAGTCCCTCAGCGAACAGATGAAGCGCGGACCTCTCCTCGTCCTTCAGCAGATCGTACATGTCCGCTGAGAAAGACCCCAGGTACCTCATGTCGAGGTCGTCGCAGATGCCGTGCATATAGTTGATGGCCGTGTGGTCGAAGAAGTGAATGGACGTGGTCAGAATCGCCGCGTGCTTGTTCCTTAATGCGTCCGTCGCGTTTCTCTCCCGGATCAGCCCGAGGAACCGCTTGTAGCCGGAGGGCACG